>NZ_RZOF01000089.1:0-18782 GCF_003998955.1 Mesorhizobium sp. M4B.F.Ca.ET.017.02.2.1
TCTATAACCAGGACACTGGCAGCGCCGACGCTCTCAAGGTGAAGAATACGTTCGGCACGGCGCTGCAGGTCGGTTTCGACTACATGGTGGACGAGCACTGGGGCGTCAACTTCGACGTGAAGAAGCTTTTCCTGAAGCCGGACTTCGACGTCACGGTGGCCGGCGCGAAGCTGACGGGGAAGGCGGAGCTCGATCCCTGGCTGATAGGCGCAGGTGTCACCTACCGCTTTTGAATATCAGAGTGAAGTCTGCTTCCCGACTGCCGGTTTAAAATGAAGGGCGCCTCGCGCGCCCTTTTTTACGGTCGACACTGCAGGGCAAGACCTCATCAAGCTATTGTCGGGGGGTTCTCTTCCGGCGGACCAAGAAGGTGCACTGACCAACCGGCCTGATGGAGTGCTTAGAAAGCGCTTTGGATCGGGACGGGCTTTGGTATTGTGGGTGGAATGCTTCAGCCAGACCATTTGCCAGCATCGTCTCCCGGACGTCATGCCTGAGCTTCCTGTCAGCGCAAGGCGAACACGCGGCTCCTAGATGCCGACAAGATGGCTGGTTCAGCCATGCTGCGACAGTTGGCTGTTTTTTCGGTTCTTTGCTGTTCGTGCGCTAACCGCAACGCTCCATACTAGTCTCGCGTGCCTGTCCCCGTGGGGTGGGCGACAGAAAGCGATTAGGCCCGCTGAAAGCGGCGGACCGCATCCGAAGGACCGTAACGAAGAGAAGGACCTGAAGCGAGAGCGAAGGTTGCGGGAGGCCGCGGCGGGCCTAAAAGGGAATGCCGACCACCCCACGCCCCAGGAAAGGCTGACAAAAAACGCAGCGGCCGACTGTCCAATAGGGTGCGCCCGCGCGAGGGCGAGCCAAATGGCAGGGGCTGCCGGGGGCCCTAAGAAAAGCGTGGGTTCACAAGCACCCGGCGCGCGCCATCAGGCCGCCAGCTACTTGGAGGGCGGGTGTATCAGGCCTGTTTGTCGGGCCGAACCAGATCCATGTGGCTGACGCCGAGGGCCAATGCCAGTTCATAGATCGTGATAATTGTCGGATTTCTTCGGCCTTTCTCCAAGCCGCTGATGTACTGCTGACTGAACCCGGAAATCTCCGCAAGCTGCTCCTGCGTCAGACGCTTCCTTTGCCTGATCCTCTGCACATTCCGTCCGACCAACTTGCGCATATCCATGCACGCAAGCCAGCGGATCAGGCGGCTTGAGTTTATCAACTATAATATGTAATCCACATTTAGCAGGCACAGGGCTTCGCGGGTCCATTGGCCGGAGATAGAATTAGCGATGTTACAGCCCAAATCGAACACGCCGTTTGCCGACGAGGTCCCCTGGTCGGACCGCATTACAGCCTACGACAAGGACCACTTTACAACCTATATGAGGCTCCTGGACGCCTCAGCCGACAACGCCACTGAAGAGGAAATGGCCCATGTGATCCTCGGCATTGATCCGGCACGCGAACCTGAGCGCGCACGGAACGTTCTTCGCAGTCATCTCGACCGTGCAAACTGGGTGGTGACGAGCGGCTACAAGGATTTGTTCGCGAGTTGACGAAATGGGCGGTGCGGTCGCTTCGCTTCAAGCAACGAAGTTGCGTAACCCCCATGCATCGACGCATCACCACAGCGCGAATGCGCTCGAAGATGATCGCGAGGACTTCCAGGCGGCGCGGATGGCCCAGCGCTTCGCTGTCTCATCGTTTTGTCCTCCGCTCGCCAATGGCTGCTTCCCAGGAAGCGGTGCGGCGGCGAGTCATGACAGGAACGGGCCCGCCGTCTGAGCCGCACCGCATCCGAAGGACCGGATGGACAACCTACTGAAAGCTCACAGCTAGCTAAGGGTTGCGGGACGCCGCGGCGGGCCTAGAAGGATGCGGCGCCACCTGCTGGGAGCAGGCACAACAGAGAGAATTGCGAGAGTCTAACGACGCGCTAGGAGGCGCAGCGGAATGGTCGAGACGCCCTGAGCCAAGAAAAGCGGGAATCGACCCACCGGCACCCGGCACGCGCGGTGATGGGCGCGGGCGCCCACTACGTCCGCAGGCTCAACAGAATCTCACACGGATCAGCGTCGAGGGCCGCAGTTACGTCGAGAAACTCAATGACATCGAGACGCCGCTCTCCACCCTCATATTTCGCCACGAAGGATTGCGGACGACCAAGCTTCTCAGCCACCTGCGCCTGCGTCAGCCCTTTGACCTTGCGCAGTGAGATCAACTGGGCCAGAAACCGCTGGTGGCGGGGAGATCGAAGAGATTTGGGCATTTAGGTGAACCGGTCAGGTGAGACCGGCTCAGCGACTAATCCCCGTTTCGGATTATCCCATTTTGGGATATTCTGCCTTGGATCCAGCGATCAACATGCGAGGTTCGCGGCAGACATGAAACGATCAACGGGAACAGATAGGACTCAAAGCTCAACACTGCTCGACGAAGTCCCTTGGTCTGACCGTCTTACCGCCTACGACAGGGCGCACTTTACCACCTATATGAGGCTCCTGGACGCCTCAGCCGATGAGGCGCCCGAAGAGGAAATGGCCCATCTGATCCTCGGCATTGATCCGGCACTTGAACCGGAGCGTGCCAGGAAGGCGCTTCGTAGTCATCTCGACCGTGCGAACTGGATGGTGACGAGCGGCTACAAGGAATTGTTCGCCAGCTGACAAATGCGCAGTGCTCGGTCATACAAGTAGGCAGTTCCGGTGGCAGCCAGTGGTCAGGCTGATCGGGACCTGCACCACAGACGCGCCGGCAAAATGGACCCGGTGGCGAGCACAATTCAGTTCCCAGGAAATCGGGTTTTGGCAATTCGTCCGAGCGTCTGACGTGATAGAAGGTTCCGCTCTGTCTGGGTGGGTAATAGCCCGGAGCAGCACTCCATATCGTGCCGGCGCTCGACCCAGAAGGGTCCACCTCTTCGCTTTAAGCCGGATAACCGATAGCCATCGCCCTAAGTCAACGGTTAGAGATTACCGGCAGGCAGGTATGCAAGCGGGCCATCCTCGGAAACTATATAACGGCACGACTAGCTCGTAAGCGACGAAACACCCGCTCGAGCACCGATAGACTAAGATCACCGGCGCGGGCTGGAAGAATACGGCTGCATCGCCCTGACCGAGCCGGCGGAACAGAAGATCTCGGCATCCAGTCAACGCTCGATACAAAGCGCGCGATCGAATGGACCGAGCACAACCGGATCAAAAAGCTTCTCAGAGAATTGAGGACCCTTCGGACCCCAAAAGGGCTATAGCCTGATTTTGGGTTCGCACGCCTAGCTTCTTCTTGGCATTGTCCAAATGAAAAGCGATCGTGCGTGGCTTGATGCCCAAGATGCGGCCGGTCACCCAGGCTGAATTACCCCGCGCTGCCCACCGCAGGCACTCATATTCGCGGGATGTCAGCGAAATCCCATCCACTGTTCGATCGCTCGGCAGTTTGCGGCGAACGCAACGATGAAAGCAGGCCGCCATCAGCTGAAGAGCTTGTTCGTACCGCTCAGCGACCCGAAGAAATACTGGACGAGGCTCATCGGTGGCAAAAGTAACCGCAGCGATGCGGCCGCGGAGATCGACAATTGGGATCGTCAAACCGCAGCAGATGCTGAATTGAGCCGCCTCATCGAATAGCTGCTGTTGAGCCGGCGACATTTTATCGCCTCCCAAATTCGATCCCCAGTGAAACGGGCAGCCGCCATTTCGAGCACGCAAGACCACAGGATCGAGTTTCTCATACTGATTTTCCAGATACTGTCTGGTCCAGCGGGGTGGATAGTTCGAAATTAGCCTCGGTTTGCCGGAAGGCCGTGCTGGCAAGGAGAGGTAGGCAAAGGAGATTAGGTCAAATCGTCCGGCCGCCTCAGCCATGGCCTCCCGGAAATCTGCC
The DNA here is from genome assembly GCF_003998955.1 of Mesorhizobium sp. M4B.F.Ca.ET.017.02.2.1. Taxonomy (NCBI): domain Bacteria; kingdom Pseudomonadati; phylum Pseudomonadota; class Alphaproteobacteria; order Hyphomicrobiales; family Phyllobacteriaceae; genus Mesorhizobium; species Mesorhizobium sp. M4B.F.Ca.ET.017.02.2.1. Next base: position 3,883 of record NZ_RZOF01000089.1, read on the forward strand.
TCATCGATACTCTGTGACAGTCTTTCAAGGAATGTCTCGAAAACAAGTGGCATGTCCCTCGTCATCGTCGCGCTCGATTCTTCCTCTTTCTGCACGCCTTCCGGCTGCGTCGTGTATGTCCCGACAAACGCGATTGACTTCGCGGGCGTCGCTGGGCTGACCAGGCTCCAGAATGCTGCCACACTTTCGATCTTCGCCGGTCATCCCAATCATGCTGGGCTCGCCCGATGGGCGGCTGGCAGACGCCTCTTGATCTTTCAACAGCTCAATCAGAGAATCTCCATGCATTAAATCATGACCGCCCCTGCACCGTCCAAATCAGGAGAAATCATCCTGCGCTGACCAAAAGCCATCATTGACCCAGCTTTTGCAGGAATTTGGGTCGGCACGAGCATAACAATTCGGATAGCCGCTCATCCCCCACCCGGGGCGCCGTGATCCGGAACGAAGTGTTGCGATGCTTCCTTTTCTTTGATAGGCAAATCGTCTCAACAATAAAAAAAATGCCTTTTCCTTGTGAATGGGATGGCGTGTGAGTATCGTCATTTTATATACCTGACGTGATAAAATTAACCGCAATGATTATTCTGCTCTTTGTGATGTGAAGGAAGATATCTTCGGCGTTGCCGCACTTTGGAACCGGCGACCGTGGCCCGCTGCAATGATGTAAAGGGCGCGTCTAAGCTCAATCTGCATCGGAACGTGCAGATGACCTTTACCAGACCCTCGATTCCGGACGGGCCATAATGATTCTGATTACGTGGGTCAAAAAGGGCGCCCTGCCGGCGGGGAGGTACACCCGCAGGGCGCGCCGCACAGAGGTCCTGGTCGTTGGGCAACAGGACAGCGGCGGCAGAACTGATTCGGTTCGTGACTGAAATAGTCCGGAGCATACTCAAGATCAGATATCTGGAATTCAACAGTTTTGGGTCTGCTCGGCGCAGTAGCGCGCAGGGACATGCCTGCCTCGCGACTCACTCCTTCGCGATCGCAAAATCATACGGCACCCTCGGCCTTCAGCGCGCGATAGGTGGTATCGACCGACTTTACCGTCGCGTCGACAATGATGTCGATCTCTTTTCGGGTAATGATCAGGGGGGGTGCATAACCGAGGATGTCGCCATGCGGCATGGCCCGTCCGATGACACCATTCTCAAACAGAGCAGCTGCAGTGCGCACCCCGACCTGAAGGTCGGGTTCGAATGGTATCCTTTGTTTTGGGTCCCGCATCATCTCTACGGCCGACAGGATACCCACTCCGCGAACTTCACCAACGATGGGATGTCCCGCCAGCTCGGCCTTCATCCGGTCTTGCCAATACGGTCCAACATCGCGGACATGCTCCAAAATATTTTTTTCTTTAAGCAGTCGAATATTGGCGAGCGCGGCTGCGGCACAAAGCGTGTGCCCCGAATATGTCCAGCCGTGGCCGAGTGCGCCGTGCTTCTCAGTGCCTTGTTCCAAAACCGACCAGACACGGTCGCCAATGATTGACCCGGAGATGGGGAGGTAGGCGGAACTCAAACCCTTTGCGATGGTCACGAAATCCGGATGCATGTTATACAGGTGGGAACCGAACTTCTCGCCGGTTCGCGCGAAGCCGCAGACCACTTCATCGGCGATTAGAAGGATATCGTATTTGTCGAGCACCGCTTGAATGGACGTCCAGTACCCTGTGGGGGGCGGCACAATACCTCCTGTCCCAAGTACCGGCTCTCCGATAAAAGCTGCAACCGTTTCCGGTCCTTCAGCCAGGATCAAGGCTTCAAGCTCATCGGCACAGCGCCGGGAGAACGCTTCCTCGCTCTCCTCGATACGCGCCTGGCGGTAATAGTGCGGCGTGGTTGTATGGCGCACCAAATCCAGAGGCAGGTCGAAGAAATTGTGAAAGAAGGGAAGGCCAGTTAGGCTACCCGTGACCAGTCCAGACCCGTGATAGCCGCGATTTCGCGAGATGATCTTTTTCTTTTCGGGCCGGCCAAGAATGTTATTATAGTACCAGACCAGCTTGATGTTGGTTTCGTTAGCATCGGAACCGGAGAGGCCGAAATAGACCCTTCGCATGTTCTGACCGAAATACTCGACCACGGCCTCTGCCAACAGGGCGACCGGCTCCGTACCTTGGCTGGCATAGACGTGCGCGAACGGTAATTCGCGTGCTTGCCTGGCAATGGCCTCGGCGATCTCCGTGCACCCATATCCCATGTTGACGCAGTAGAGCCCTCCGAAACCGTCGAGGCTCCGTCGGCCTTCGGTGTCCCAGATATAGACGCCGTCCGCTCCGGCCATGATCCGGTTTGGCGTCTCGCCGCGACTGTGCTTGGCCAAATGTGTAGACGGATGAAAGACGAAGCTTCGATCCTTCTCCTGGAGTTGCTCAGTTCCCAGATTGCTCGAGCGCATCGTCCCTCTCCTCGCGATGGATTGGCGGAGGGCACTCGGCCAACCACCTGTTCAGCAAATAGCATACCGGAAACGTCTCTCGAGTTTCTCGGGAATGCAGGTTATTCGCCGCGGAATTCGCGGGATCGGCCCGAATTGCCGTGAAAACTAAGGCGCCACCTTCGCCTTGGCCGAGGGAGCGTTGAATTGGATCTCACTGATTTTGCGACGTCAGGGCCGTACTGCAAACACGAACAGCTTACGACGCGCATGCGCCCAGCATAGTGCCCGATTAGCGGGTGACCTTGCTCCCAGTTTCTAAACAGTTTTTGTTCGTTTCCGGCGTGGGTTGTGCTCTGCTGGGCGGGTGAAGCGACGGGCGCTGGCGCGGAGCTTTGGCATAGCGCAGCGCGAGCGACCGTCGCGGATTGAAGGTGCTGGCGAACTCGGCCGGTGTCTGCCAGGCGAGTTGGGAGTGCGGCCGCGCAGTGTTGTAGTCGGCGCGCCACAGGGCGATGGCTACGCGCGCCTGAGCCAGCGAGGTGAACAGCGTCTCGTCCCACAAGATCCTTCAACGCGGCATTGTCGAGCATGGCGTCGGCTAGAAGCCGCTTCAGCCGGGTGTCCTCGTCCTCCAGAGCCTTCAGTCGCCGAGCCTCGGAGACATCCCGCCGCTGCGGGCCTTTCAGTTATAAATCGAGGGGTCGCCGACCCCGTGCTTGCGACACAGATCGGAACCGATACCCCGGCCAAAGTTCCTTCAAAATTCCGATGATCTGCTCTTCATAGAAGCGGCTACGTTTCGGTCCTGGTCCTCTCGATGGCCAGAACGAACTTCAAACCGGATTAGATCAGAGGGGCAAGGTCACGGGCGATATTGAAGGATGAATAGCGCTCGGGATGCTGTTCCCGCCGGCCGCATGAGGTACGATAGAGCGCCGCCGGCCATGTTCCGCCGAACTGCCGGTCATCCCTTTACATTCTGATGGTCCGGATCGGTCTTGCCCTTCCCCAGGGTGGTAACGCAGGTGATCAGGGGGAAAATCACATTCGCCTCGATCAGCAGGCAGCGGGTTCCGTGCGGCGGCACAGGCTCCAACCTGGTTGGCCAGCGCTGATAGGCTGAGGTCGTGCCCTCGCGCATAGCGATCGCTTTGGGCGGTGCAGCGGCTGGTGCTCGGCAGACTTCTCAAAGTAACATAGCCAGCAGGTTCGGCCCGGCAAAGACGCGCGGCGAGAGCGCCTCGCCATCGACACCTTGATTCGCAGCCGACCAGCGCCGCCAAGTTCTGTCGTCAGTGTGTTGCCCTTCTTGCGATCGCAAATTCGTGGTTGCTGCGCAGGGCGAGCCGAGCTGCGGCTCGCGGGACGCGGGCGAACCGACGAACTCTTTGCGCCGCCTGAAAAGCTGCCTCCATCAATGCTGGCCGATCGTGCAGTCTTGAAGCGCTGGCTCAAGCCTCAAACGTCGAGCAGCCGCTCCTTTTCCTCTCGAAACCAGCGCCCCCTCGCCCGACGTGATCACTCGATCTGATGCTTCGAGCAGGGCTCCTCCCAATGGTTGCGCTCATGACCTGCACCCTTCAGCCAAACTCAGCAAATCGGACGTCTCTTTTTATCGCCGGCTCGGCAAGCTCGGAACACGCTGGCGGACGCTCCTAAGGCTAGTCGCCGCCAGCGGATGGCGAGGATGTTTTGACGGCTAAGTACTTTTAGGTGGGCGATTATAAGCCGAGATCCCGATAGGTGCTTTCGCCATAGCTCCTGGCGCCATCGCCACGCTGAGCGTTTGAAAGCCGATGAAATTCGCTCGGCCAATTGGCAAGCGCGTGCTTGATAGCCTTCATCTTGAACGGCACGTGCACAACACATTTGTCCCTGATGATGGGCGGACAGCTCGCATCTTGTTGTCGCGAGCCGTTAAGGTTTGCTGCGATTATCGGCAGATCTAGATCAAGGGCCAACTCCATTTCCCAGCGCACGAAGCGAAAAAGGTTTTTCGTTTTCTCACCGATCAGGACAAGTACCTGGCTCGATCCATTCATTCTGTTGCGAAGATTGCGTTTAACATAATCTTCGTCCTGTGCTCGGCTCGTCATATTGTCCAGATCGTGAGCGTTCGCGAATTCAAAACTCACATTCTCGCTGGCATTCCACCCTTTCATAAAGCGGTATGCCCAAGCGTCTTCATCGCCGTCAAATATTACATAGGTCGGATCGCTGTATGCCATTGTTGTCTCTTAGTTGTTTTGACGAGCAACCCACTGGGTGTGCTCCCTTGAGAAAGCCAGTTCGGCTTCGTTCACCGCCGCGGAGAATGCCTCATCAGAGTTGGCGTCCGTAATAAGGTCGGCAGTCAATCCGATCTCGTGAGCTGTCAACGTGTAAGCCGATGCCAATTCGTTAAATTTCTTGATTTGGGTCCACCCGATAAGCGAGGCGGCAATAACGATTAACGGCTCTGTCGGCCAGCCTGGTATCGCTGGGTCAGCGATGCGTACTACGATGAAAGAGAACCCCAGAGCGTAAGCAATGACACCAAGGCCCATCCAAATTTTTGCGGATCTCTTGTTCGAGCGCGCTTTCTTCTCGTACCACTTACGTTGCTCGCAAATTCGTTTCTGCAGATATAGCTCTTTTCGTTCTTTTAGCGGGGATTCCCTTATTGACATCATTTCGTCGGTTGTTTGAGGGGATGCTGAATCGGTGCCGCTCAACGCGCTGCCAAGGTGACGATTGCTATCAAGGATACCTTCCATGAGCTTGCGAAAATCAGCTCTAGCGTCGGCCGCACGCGTGTCATCGAACGGCTGTGCTCGCATCGCAAAGCGCCAGGTCAATGTCTTTACTGACTCTGCCAAAGCTCTAGCTTGATACCAGACCTGCTCGGGCTTTGTGACCGACCGAAATATGAGGATTCCCATTGAGCAAAGAAACACCGCAGCATACACACCGAAATAGGCCTTTGATGGCCACAAATCCAAAGAGAGAACAGACGCCGAAAAAAGAAGAACGTACTCTGCCCGGATCAGGCGAAGAAATGTCACCTGCTGCTCGTTAGACGCCACGTCAGCGCTATTATAAAGTCCAGGATATTTCATTTTCTAGAGCACGCAATTCTATTTTGTGTCTGCAAATTCTTTAAGCCATGATTTGGCAAACGTAACGTTTGCAGTCGAGCTTACAGAGCCTAGTCTTGAGCTAGACGCGGTGCCTCTGTTCATAAACAGAACTGCAGGTCCGGTCCCATCGATGTACGGGTATAGGCCCAAAAATTCTTGCCCGGAAAATGTTTCCGAAGAATTTTTTGCCACAGGGAGAACTGCTACCGCGGTCCGAAAGCCATCGAAAAAGCCAAGCTCCCAAGGCATCCATCTGGATCCTGGAGAATTGTTTGAATGCACATAGATTAGCGTCTTTGACTGCCTCATACGGGTCCGCAGCAACTCGGCAGTGGCCGAGGAGACCTTTGTACGGTCCAGTTGTGAATCTTCGATCCAATCTACGTAGGCAGTGAACCCAAGCTCCTCAAAAATTCGCTTCGCACCGAGAACGATCTCTGCGTCCTTGAAAGAATGTGACAGAAAAACGTCGAATGACGATCTGGCTGTAGCTGCGGCCATCTCTTCCTTTAGAACGATCGATGCGGCTCTATGTCGTCGGCTGGCATTCGCCGCTTTTTTCAGCTCTGCCTCGGTCAGTAGCACTATTCAAATCCCCCATGATCTGTTCGCAATCTATGAACTAGACGCCCATTCGATTAAGCGACCCCTTGTCTTGTGAAAACTGGCACCATGCTCAGCCGGCAGCGCAACGGCTGGCAGGCGTGACGGGCCTTGTCACCCACCTACGCGACCGCGACTCAGCGATGCTCCTCGCTCAGAAGGTTGCGGAGCCCCGCAATGTCAAACAGGACAGACGATCTCCTAATCTTGATCAGCAACGAACTTACGGCGTAAAAAGGCGATGGAGCGATCTCCCAATATCCGCAGGCGTCGAGGGCCGGTTTGCTCGCCAAGGCCGAGCGGGCCAGCTTGCACTCCCGCTACCCGTCGGCTTACCAATGCCTCGCTGTAGATTTCGCCCCCTACACGGATGCGCTGACCGCGACTAAGCTCAATCGCCACTGATCGCCAATCTCGGGCGAAGGTTCCCCCTTGAGATAGCTGTAGAGGCACTTTTCGGCACTTCGCATTTCAGATATGGACGCCTCCTCCACCAGGCACGATCCGGTTTGGCTTCTCGCCGCAACCGTGCTGGCCAAGTGCGTTCGATGGCTGCTTCGATCCGTCTACTGGAATTGATCGGTTCCAGATTGCTCAAGCGCATCGTCCTTCCTCGCCATCAACTGGCGGATAGCGCTCGGCCACCTTTTCCAGCAACTAGTATACCGCAAATGTCCCTTGAGTTTCGTCGGAATGGGCGCGTTTTGCCGACGAATCTACGGGATCCGTGCCAAACGCCGTGGAAACTAAGGTTTTTCGGGTTTTACCGTTGGCTCAGGGCGGACAAGGGTATCGGTGAATTGGACTTCACTGGTTTCGTAACGACAAGGCTATAGTATTGATCAATCCCTAAGCCTGCCTGCAGCAGTCCCTCCATGAAATCCTGATAGGCGGCCATAGAACGAGATGCGACCCGCATCAGATAATCGACGCGCCCCCCAATTGCCCAGCAGTCCAGGATTTCCGGAATCTCTTGGATTGCAGTTTCGAAGTGTCGTTGGTCCTCAAGACGATGACGATCCAGCACGACCTCCACCATCACAAAGATCATGCCGCCGATGAGGGCAGGACTCAGTCGCGCATAGAACCCCTCAATAATCCCTGCGGCCTTGAGTGCTCGGAGCCGCTCCGAACAGGCGGACGCCGAAAGATGAACTCGTTTTGCAAGCTCACTTTTTGAAATCCGACCGTCTGCCTGAATTTCGGAGAGAATCCGGACGTCCCAACTGTCGAGTTGCACGGGATCGGGTTTCGACTTCATAACCTGTTGCTCTCAAGCAGCGATCGACAGCGCGTTATGTGCCGATCAATTCTATCATCAATTGGAACGACCGAAGGTAGTAGTGGAAGGCATCCGTTCCAGGCCCGAGATGTGCTAGAATGGGTACGAAAATCAGCTGAGGGAGAGCGATCCGCTGAGAAAAGCTGCAGAAGTAATTTGGCTGTCGCCCCGACGCCTAACGGGGCAATGGTGCAGCTGGAGAGGATAGTCGGCGGCGGCGGAGACCTCCTGATAAATAGATAACCCATTTTCTTGAATCCCCGCCGCCGTACTTGATACACGCGCGACAGCATTCGAGCCTCGATCGCGTGGACGGTATACTCAATGCGGTATTCACTGGCACATTCAGCTATTGGGGTGAATTGAAGGCCTTGCTCGTCCGACTCGCCGAGGCGCAGGGCACCGCAAATGCCGCTCGTCTTACGGCTTGCCCGACAATTTGGCGCTGGGGTCTGGCCGAAATCGCCCAACCGGAAAGACTCAAACACCGATGTTGCGTGCGATGCTGTCGGCCGCCATACGCTTACGCCACTCAAAAGGCCCGGAATTGTGAATGGAGTTTCCCTCAACGTCGACGGCCATGATAACAGGCATGTCCTGCACATCGAATTCATAGATGGCTTCCATGCCCAGGTCTTCAAAGGCGACAATCCGCGCCGCCTTAATCGACTTTGAAATCAGGTACGCAGCGCCACCCACTGCAGCAAGGTATGGCGTTTTGTGTCTTACAATCGATGCGATGGCCGCCGGTCCCCTCTCCGCTTTGCCCACCATCGCGAAAAGGCCGGTTTCGGCGAGCACCTTGTCCGTAAAATCGTCCAAGCGGCTGGAGGTTGTTGGACCGGCGGGTCCAACGACCTCATTCCTCACTGCCCTGACGGGACCGACGTAGTAGATCACGCGTCCCCGCAGATCGACTGGAAGCGGCTTGCCGGCATCGATCAGTTCGACCATTCGTTTGTGGGCAGCGTCACGGGCCGTCAGCATCTTTCCAGACAGCAGGAGCGTTTCACCGCAGCGCCACGATGCCGTCTCTTCCTTCGTCAGCGTATCTAAATTGACCCGCCGGACGCCGGCTGGGTTCAATTCGTCGGCTCCGATGTCGGGCCATTCGCGCAAATCGGGCGGCTGGAGGCTGATGGGTCCAGAGCCGTCCAAAGTAAACTTCAGGTGCCGGTTGGCGGCGCATTGCGGGATGAGCGCCACAGGCTTGGACGCCGCATGAGTAGGATAGGTCGCAACCTTGACGTCAACGACTGTCGTCAGACCACCAAGGCCTTGGGCGCCGATACCAAGCGCGTTGATCCGCTCATAAAGCTCAATCCGCAGCCCCTCCTCTGCGCTTGACGCCCCCCTTGCGATCAGTTCCGCCATATCGATGGGCTCGTTCATGGCCTCCTTGGCCAGCAGCATCGCCTTTTCAGCGCTACCACCGATGCCGACAGAGATCAGTCCAGGTGGACACCACCCGCTGCCAAGGGTCGAAACGGTATTGACCACCCAGTCGGAAACGGAGGCGCTGGGATTGAGGGTGGTAAAACGTGCCTTGTTCTCCGACCCGCCGCCTTTTGCGGCGATGGTGATCTCAATCTGGTTACCTTGCACCAGGTCGACATGGACAACTGCCGGCGTGTTGTCGCGGGTGTTGACCCGTCTAGCGAGGGGATCCGCAACGATCGATGCCCGAAGGGGATTATCCGGATCGAGATAGGCTTGACGTACGCCCTCATTCACAAGATCGGCGAAACTGGCCGTTGACTTAATACGGGCATCCATGCCGACCTTTGCGAAGACAACCACAAGTCCGGTGTCCTGACAAATCGGGCGCCGCCCAAAGGCCGCCATGCGGGAGTTCAGCAGAATCTGACCTATGGCATTCTTCGCCGACGGGCTCTGTTCTCGCGTGTATGCGTGAGAAAGAGACCGGATATAATCTGGAGGATGATAGTACGAGATGTACTGAAGGGCGTCGGCGACGCTCCTTGTGATGTCGCTACCGGATATGGTCCGTGTTCTGTTTCCCACCGGATTTTATCCAAATGAACCGAGGCCATTGACCATTTTCAGAATCTGGAAGCTTCGCACCCCCTGCTCGCCGCCTTCGTATCCATAGCCGCTTTGCTTGACTCCTCCATAAGGGGCATCAGCGGAAACCCCTTTCAGGTAATTCACACTAACAGCGCCCGCAGAAAGACCGCTCACAAGCCTCTGTTGCGTATCGGCCGCGCCAGTGAACAAGTAGGCGGCCAGACCGTACTCCGTGGCGTTGGCTTCATCGATCGCCTCTTCGATCGTATCGAAAGGAGCCACGGTGAGGATCGGTCCGAACGGCTCTTCATGAAGCACTCTCGCTTGCTTCGGTACGCCCGTCAGGATGGTTGGCGGCCAGTAAAACCCCGGTCGGTCAAGGGGGATGCCACCGGTCTCGATGCGGGCGCCGCCTTCTACCGCATCCTTGGTCAGGCGCTGCATGGCCTCTATTCGCCGCGCGTTTGCCATTGGCCCCATTTGCGTTGCAGGGTCATCCGGTGGTCCGATCCTGATTTTTCGGACAGCCTCCGTCATCCGGAACAGGAATTCCTCATAGCGGGATCGGGCGACAAGAATCCTGCTGGGCGCATTACAGCTCTGGCCCGCGCACTCGAATTTGTATTCCGAAATAGCGGGTATCGCCTTTGCCAGATCCGCATCTTCGCACACGATAACCGGGGAATGTCCACCGAGCTCAAGGATGCAGCGCTGCAGATTATTCGCGGCCAGCGTGGCCAGCTGTTTTCCAACAGCGGTCGACCCCGTGAACGTCAAGACTTTCACAATTGGCGAACTGAGCAGATGCCGCGATATATGCACAGGAACACCGAACACCAGGTTGACCACGCCTTCCGGTATCCCTGCTTGACGCAAAGATTCCACGATATGGACAGCCACGCTTGGCGTCTCCTCGGCCCCTTTGAGGATCACCGGGCAGCCTGCCGCCAGCGCGGGGGCGAGCTTGCGGGCGATGAGAACGGCTGGATAGTTCCACGGCGTAAAGGCAGCGACGACACCGAGGGCCTCCGGGACGATCATCCTGTTCGGGCCCAACGGAATCGGGGTCGACAACTCATCGGCATGCCGGCCATTCCATTCCAGCGTTTCGACTGCGCGCGCATATTCTCCTGTCGCTTCGGCAATCGTCTTTCCCTGTTCGGACGACAGGTCCCTGGCTGCGGCGCCAGCTTTCTCTGCCAGAATGCTGGCGGCCGAGACGAGTATCTCGCCACGCTCTTTGGCGGGTCGTGAGGACCACGCCTTGCGGCTGCGTTCTGCCGAAGCAAGAGCTTCATCCAAGTCTGAAACCGTAGCCGAGGCCACTGAGGCAAATACCTTCTCCGTCGCCGGGTTGATCACCGGCAAAGTGGCTCGGCTACCACCGGCTCGCCATTTGCCATTAATGAAGAGCTCGTAGCTCTTGGCGTCGGACATCGCGGGCTCCACTTGACTGAATTCTTGCATACGAGCGCAGTTTCGATATCGAAACTGCTGAACTCGCTTGAGCCAGTTTCATCGCGATGGTCGCGGCGGGTCAAATATCGAATATTGCCGAAATCCATCTGGAATCCAGATCGGGCTGGTCCTGATGGCCGCAAACAATCATGCCCAGCTTTACAGGTTAGTTTGTCAGGTCGCCTCAGGCGCCACCGCCGCCCAGTCCCGGATTTCAATCAATTTTCTGGCGACCTTCGGAATGAGCTTGCGGACCGCAGAAACGGCCGCAGAACGCTCATCTTTGGGATTTACAGCGAGCACCACGGAGCGGGTAATCACCGGATCGACGATCTTGACAGTCCGGACCAGCCCTTGGGAGGCTTCTTTCTGAACCGCAGACGGGGCGAGAATAGAATGCGCTTTTCCCTCTACGACCATGTTGATGATCGTTGAGAGGGAGTCCACTTCAAACCTGACGTCCAGCGCGCAACCGTGTTGTGCGACGACATCAGCCACCGAACGCCTGACATTGTTGTTGCGCATGGGAACCGCCAGGGGGAATGCATGCAGGTCGGCCAGAGATATCGCATCTTCAAACGGTGGCTCGCCGGACGGAACCACCAGACAAAGGTCTTCGCGCGCTAGCACCGTCATTCGCCCCACACTGTCTGCTGTGCGGTACAGAACCGCCAGATTGAAGCGTCCAGCCGCCATCCATTCCTCTAGCGGTCCCGTCATACCCTCGACCATCTTGAGGGACACCTTGGGCAGTTCGTGTCTTACCGTCTCAAGCAGCGGACCGCTCAGGACGCGAGCAGCTCCAGACGGAATGCCAATAGACACCTCCCCGGCAGGGGAAGCGGCTGTGTTGGTCAATTCCACCTCGGTAAGTCGAATTTCTTTAAGAATCGCCCGAGCGCGATCGAGCAGTTTGGCTCCTGACGCCGTCACGCTCACACCGGTCCTGTCGCGTATCAGCAGCTGAGTGCCGAAGCCTTCCTCCAGTTGACGCACATGCAGGCTCAGCGCACTCTGGGCAACATTAAGGAAGCCAGCGGCCTTCGTGAAACTGCCTGCTTCGACCACACCGACGAAGTATCTTAACTGCCTGATTTCCACGGTACTCTTCCGAGGGCGGACTGCAATTGACGTAATCTATCTCGAAATGTGATGGCGCGACAGCAATAATTGTGCCGAGCTGCTGACGCTTCCTGTCGTCGTCCCAGTCTTGTCGATCAACCCGCTGAGGACTCAACGGCCAACTCGGCGCCCGGATCCGTGGCTATGATTTCTCGGGCCCTTCGAATAACCGGTGGATCGACCATCTTTCCGTCCAATGCGAACGCGCCTCTGCCTTGCGCCGTCGCATCTTTTTCCGCCGCGAGGACACGACGGGCCCATTCGAGTTCCTGTGGGCTTGGCGAAAAAGCCTCATTGAATATGGCAACCTGGTTTGGATGAATCGCCAAAGCTCCGGCAAAGCCAAGCCGCCGCGCATGCGCTGCGGCTTCACGAAGTTTATAGGTGTCCGAGAACTCGCCAATGCTTCCAACAAAGCCCAAAGGGAGCAATCCGGCCGCACGGGCAGCGAACAGCACGGCAAGGCTCGGGGCCAGGAGCAGATCAAATTCCGGGCCGCCGCCAACAGCGGCACTGAAGTCTTCAGGACCAAGCGCCATTGCGACCATCCTTGGATGCGCCGACGCAATGGCCGCGAGTCTTTGCAAGGCGCCTGGGGTCTCGATCTGGGCAAGGAACCGGATGCCTCCCGGCGGAAGATTTCTTTCCCGTTCAAGTTCCGAAACCGCATTCGCGATCTCTGTTACCCACTCTGCGGAATCCGTCTTTGGAAGAACGAGTGCGTCAACACCCGCCATCACGGCTGCATCGAGATCGGCCGCCAAGGCGCGTAGGCCATGATTCACGCGGACCAAAACAGATGCGCCCGCACGCGCCACCTTTGCCACAGATTCAGAAAGCTGCTTCCGTGCCTCGCCCTTCTGGTCCTGGGGAACAGAATCCTCCAAGTCGAGAATGACGCCATCTGCACCCCGCTCATTGGCCGTCTTCACAAAGCGCTTAACGTGAGCGGGAACGAAGAGCAGGGATCTCCAGCGTGGTAAAGCCATCGCGCTTTCAACGGCCGCAAAAGTGTGCTTGATCATGGAGAAGCCCCTGCGGCCGATCCTCCCGAGGGCGGTGGCAATGAGTTTGCTGGATGGCCGACGCCTTGAGATGATCCAAGGTAGACAGGTTCTTTGGAAATCGCGAGCGCACTCACGTTACCGAAACGCGCGCTCACGCTGACGCCGCTCTTTTTCGCAAAAGCCCCAAAACCTCCTCGCGGACAGCCTCGGTGTGAGCGCCAAGAGCCGGAACCGGGCGCAGCGACGGGTGCTCGGAGTTGAAGATAGCCGCAGGCGCTATCGTCTCGACAATTCCTTCGGGTGTGGCGACCTCGACCCTGCGAAGGTGCGAATGCTTCGAAACATCCGACACTTCGTTCAATCGGCCAAATGCCAAACCGGCCGCCTCGAGCTCCTGCATTGCTTCGTGGCAGGACAGTTCGGAAAACCGCCGTTTAATGATCTCGTCGAGCTGCGCACGATTACCGAGACGCTCCATATTGTCGGCAAAACCGGGCGCGCGTGTAAGCTCCGGCTGCTTCAGGAATTTCTCGCAGAAACTTACCCATTCCCGGTCATTCTGAACCGAAAAGATGACGTCCGTACCGTCGGCGCTACTATAGGCGCCATACGGCGCCAGGGACGGGTGTTTCACGCCGGCGCGTACGGTATGGTAGCCGCCATAGTCGTTTTGCAGAACTGGCACGTTCATCCAGTCAGCGACCGCATCGAACAGTGACACCTGGATGCTGGTGCCTTCACCGGTGACCTCACGGTGATACAGCGCCTGAAGAATGGCGCTATGTGCTGTCATGCCCGCCGAAATGTCGCAAACCGAGACCCCTACACGCGCGGGCCCTTGTTGGTTGCCAGTGATCGCGCATAGACCTGTTTCGGCCTGGACGATGAGATCATAGGCCTTCAAATGGGAATACGGCCCTGTGTTCCCGAATCCAGAGATCTCGCAGGTGATCAGCCGCGGAAAACGTCGACGGAGATCCGCAGACGCGAAACCCAGTTTTTCAATGCTGCCCGGTTTCAGATTCTGGATATAGACGTCTGCACTGGCAATGAGCGTGTCGAGAACCTCGCGGTCCGCCTCCAACCTCAGGTCTAGACAGACCGACTCCTTGCCCCGGTTGAGCCAGACGAAGTAGGCGCTCTGCCCCCGAACCAACTTGTCGTAGCTTCGGGCAAAGTCCCCTTCCGGCCGTTCAATCTTGATCACTCGGGCGCCGGCATCCGCAAGGCGAGATGACGCATAAGGCGCGGCCACAGCCTGCTCCACGGCAACGACGGTGATCCCCTCAAGGCTATTCTGCATTGCCGACATACCGCGCTAATCATCCAACAATTTCGTTTCGAGTCCGACGACGGTTCAGCATCGCCAGCAACCGATTTTGTTCGTTCCCAACTATTGAGAATGCCTCGTCGACACCCATTCCGGGCTTTGCGAGCATCATGTCGGCCTGAGTTGCCACCGATATGTGGACAGAAGCTTGGGCGGAGAGATCTGTCTCGGTACAGCTTCCCCCGACATAAGCTCCGACCTTGTTTTCCTTGCAGATGAGAACTGCGCGCGCCGTATCGGCAATTGAGCCGACATCGGGCGTCTTGATTTGGACCAGATGTGCAGCCTTGGCTTCGGCAAAGAGCCGAATATCCTCAAGCGTATTACATCTCTCATCCACGACAAGGCGCGCGCTGGAACCCCGGTTGTCCAAAATCGATACGATCTTGGCGTAGTTCTCAATTTGAGCTTGGGTCGAACCAAAATCCGCCGGAGACTCGATGTTGAGCCTGAAATCCGGGACGGTATCTACAACCTTACAGATAAAGTCGGCGATGCATTGCGGCTCCAAGCCGATTTCCTGGCCGATCCAGCCATAAACATCGAAATGCAGCACGGGATTATAC
>NZ_RZOF01000008.1:0-46823 GCF_003998955.1 Mesorhizobium sp. M4B.F.Ca.ET.017.02.2.1
CTTCTGCAGCGTCTATACGATCTCGCTGCTTCTTGCCGCCATACCAATAGGCCTTGGCCTCGACCCGCTGAAACTCACGATCTTCTCCATGGCAGTCACGGCAGCCAGCCTGCCCCTGACCGTGGTGCCATTCCTCTTCCTGCTCAACGATGAACGTTATGTCGGCGACCATCGCAACGGCATGATTTCGAATGCCGCGGTGATCTTCGTCATTGCGCTGGGTTTCGTCCTTGCCGTGGTGGCCATACCCTTGCAGATATTCGGAGGCTCGTGATGGATCTGCTGCGCGATCTACTGGACAAACAGGTCGTCGACCGCAGGCAGGTCAAGATCGGAAAGGTGGACGGATTGGTGGCCGAGTTGAGGCACGGCAAACCGCCCAGGATCGTCGCGGTCGAGCTTGGCTCGATCACGCTGGCGCGCCGCCTTGGTTCGCGACCGGGACGCTGGATGGCCTGGCTCGCGGCAAGACTTGGCGGCAAACGCCATGCCGAGCCGCACCGCATAGCGTGGAAGAAGGTGCGAAATATCGGCGTCGACATCGAAGTCGACGTCGATGTGCGGCGGACGGCGATCTTCGATTGGCAGGACTGGCTGCGCGATCACATCATCGGCCGCATCCCAGGAGCTTGACCATGGCCTCCGTCAACCTCGAACATCTTGCCGGTCGAAGGGTGCTATCGCTACGCGGCAAAAGCGTCGGTCACATTGAGGAGATACGCGCCGAGCGTGATGGTGACGATCTCGTCGTAACCGAATTCCACGTCGGCATTTTCGCTGCTTTCGAGCGCCTCTCTGTCTCGGCAATTGGCGTCGCGATGCTGGACTTGTTTCGCTTGCGCCACCGCGACTGCCTGTACCGCATTCCCTGGGAGAAGCTCGATATCTCCGATCCAACCAGACCTCGGCTGCGATGCACCCTCGAGCAACTTTCTCATATGAAGGCGGGAATTGACGGCAAGGGCAAGGCATGGTCGTCCAACAGCTTGCGGCACGTCATGGCGAGCACAGTGTGGAAAATTGCTCTCACAGTTTTCCTATGTGCAAGCGGCGTTGGTACGGTCTTGTGGTACATGACCGCGGCGCAGCCCCCTTTCTCGAACCAGGATCAGCAATTTGAAGGCCCGGTCGATGTCGCGCATGGTGAGCTCGTCTTCGCGGCAGGGGATTGCGCTTCCTGTCATGCGACACCGGGGCAATCCGATCGCCTGAAGCTGGGCGGCGGGATGGCGCTCGCTTCACCATTCGGCACCTTTCGGCCTCCCAACATATCTCCCGATCCGGTGGATGGCATCGGCGCATGGACCGTCACCGACTTGGCAAATGCACTCCTCGGCGGCGTGTCGCCAGAGCGTCAACACTACTACCCTTCTTTTCCCTACACGAGCTTTACCAGCATGACGGCCGAGGACGTCAGGGACCTCCACGCCTATCTCAGGACGCTTCCCAAGGTTTCGGGGCGTGCGCCACCGCATGATCCCGCGATCCTGTTCGGCATCCGGCGGTCCATGGGCATTTGGAAAATGATGTTCTTTCGCCAAGGCGCGACCTCAGCGCGTCTCGACGGAGATCCCGTGCATGATCGCGGCGCGTATCTCGTCGAGTCCGTCTCGCATTGCGCTGAGTGCCATTCGACCCGCAACGCTTTTGGCGCCATCAAGTCGGACACTCGATTTGCCGGTGGCATCGATCCTCAAGGAACGGGATTCGTGCCAAACATCACGCAGCACAGATTGGGCGGATGGACAGAGGACGACATCGCGACGATGCTCAAAACTGGGGAAACGCCCAGCCACGGTCGCGTCGGATCCTCCATGGCCGATGTGGTGACGAATACGGCAATGCTGCCTGACAGCGACCGCCAGGCGATTGCACGTTATATCAAACGTCTGCCACCGGTTGCCACGCCGCGCCCTTGAAGCAATTCCCGGGAAAGCATGGAGGGACATTTCATCCGCTTCATTGTGCGTAGAGATACGCTGCGAGGTCTTTGGCTTCCTGTTGCGAGATACCGGTCGCCGGCATCGCAGTCCGCGGGGAGAAGCTCCGGGGCGAAACGATCCATGCGACAAGGTTGTCGGAATTGTTTTCCAGTACGCCCGCGATGTACAGCCGCTTCGACAGCCCAGTGAGAGGCGCGCCTGTCTGGCCGTCGGCTCCCGGTATCCCCTCAATAGTGTGGCAGCCGGAGCAGCCGTATCGTCGGAAGATTTCCGGTGCGCGTGCGGGATCGCCGTCGGTGATCGCTTTGGCTACGGCCGCCCGGCTGTGGTTGTCGCGCGCGATATTGATTGTGGCAAAAGCGGCCGATGCCGCGACGAGGGCAATGCCTATTAAGGCGGCGCGGCCTGAGAGAGGTGTCGGCAGGTCAGGCATTTTGCGCCCTTCGTTCACTCGATCCCAGAATCCAGAGCGCAAGCATCGCCATTGCCGCCACCGCATAGATCGTGCCGGCCGGCACCCACATGATCATGCCCGCCAATTGCTGGTCTTCCAGAGGCGTCAGCCCCCAGGCCATGGCAGTCCGGGTCTGCGCGATGTAGAGCACGCGTGGAGCGAGAGCGATCAAGGCACCCAGAATACTCGTGTGAACCATGGTCGCGAACAGGTGCCAGGCCGAGGCGCCGTAATCACTCCGCCAGATCATCGCCCACCAGAACAATATCGCTGTCACAAAGAAGCAAAGATGCTGGACGCGATGCAGGGCAGTGTTGGTGACGGCCGCGTCGAACAATACCGGCAGGTGCCAGGCCCAGATCGCGGAGCCATGAATGATGGTCGCATTCAAGGTGCCCGTACACCAGTCCCACGGAGCGCGAACCAGGGGCGAACACATCCCTGATGCAGCCACGCGACGTGCTCGTCCTGGCAGCCCCCACAGCAGGATGCCAACCGGACGCGCAAGCACGATCAAAGGTGCCGAGACGGCCATGACCATCTCGTGCTCGATCATATGGAATGTATAGAGGTGCTCACCTAGCCAGTGAAGCGGCGACAGCAGCGCCGCCGCCAGTGTCAGCCAGCCGCTACAGTAGAGCAAAGCGCGCATGAGCATGCCGCCGGGTTGCCGCGCGCGCCGTGCCAGCCTTGTCACGCCCGCTCCGTAGAGTAGTGCAAGCATCGCAAGTGGCACGACGATCCACGGGTCAAACGTCCAGGGATAGCCAGAACCATGGGTCTCGTCGCCGTGCGCCATTGCCGGGGAAGCGATCATGAAGAAGAACAGTATGCGGATCAGCGCTGGCATGGGTCGAGCAGCATCGTGGCCGCCTCCTGCAACGACAACGCAAAGACAAACGCCAGTGCGACTAGGAAACCTGCGTCAACGACAAAACGCTTCGATTTGACCAATCCATTTGACGTCACCAGAGATGCAGCGACGCCGGCGACCGACGCAACGAGAAGGATGCCGCACAAGGCGGCGGTCCAGGAAAAACTTTGCCGGCAATCGATGTAGGGTGTGATCTGCCCAAGCTGGGTGCTGAGCGCCCAGCTTATGGGCGGCACAAGGAGTCCAGCGTTTCGGAGCCAACTTTTGGTCAAAGCCGTGGAGCCCAATAGAGGCAGGCATACATTGGCAACCAGGTCGCCACGACGAAGTTCCAGTACATCACATTGTCGCTGACATCCCCAAAGCGCCGCGGATTGTCGCCATGCCGCGAAAACATCAGGCAAGTCAGTACCAACGTCTCCACCAGATCGGTCAGGATATGGGTGGTGTGCAGGCCGAGCATGACCCACACGATCGACCCGTAGGCATTCTGATCCCACTGGATATGCATCGCCGGAAACTCGAAGGCACGTAGGACAAGCGGCGCTATTCCGATCAGGGACATGATGATTAGCCCGATACGCACCTTCCGCAAGTCCTGGTCGCGCGCCCAGCGCGCCAACAAGATGTTCGGAAACAAGCTTGCCACCAGGAAAACCGTCAGCGTCGTCCCAGGCAGCAGATCGGGTGGCGGGGCGTCCGGAGGCCAACGTGGTGCCAGGCTCATGAGATAGAGGTAGACGACGATGGAAAGCGCAAAGCCAGTGCCTTCAATAAGCATGAAGGCGAGCGTCCCCCACCAGGACAAGCTCGCGGTGCCGAGGCCGTGCGGGGGAAGGTCCGTCAAGTCGAGCACCACGCCTTCCTTCATGACTCGTCCTCCGGCACGCCCTTGGGCCAGAACCAGCCAATGAGTGCAATCGCGATTGGTATCGATCCCCAGACCACCGCCCAGGGTGTGAATATCGACCAGATCAGCGTCGCGGTGGTGGCGATTGCCGCCAATAGCGGCCAGATCGAATCCCCGGATGACGCTTCACGCGCCTCCGGGGTCGCTTCAACGATGCTGCTGACCAACAGCTCACGACGGTCGACGCGCAGGCCCGCAGCAACGGGAAGGACATCTCGGCGGTCCGCCAGGGGATCAAGGCCGCCGACCACCGGTAGCCGGGCGAAGTTGTACGGCGGTGGTGGGGACGAGGTGGCCCATTCGAGCGTCGAGGCCTCCCAAGGGTTGGACGACGCGACGGCGCCTGTCCTCGCACTGCGTATGACGTCGATGAAAAACAAAAGAAAGCCGCCAGCAAGGATGACCGCGCTGAGGCTGATGAACATATTCAGGCCGGACCATGGCATCTCTGGCTGGTAGGTGTAGATCCGGCGCGGCATGCCCTGCAGGCCGAGGATATGCATGGGGAAAAAAGTCAGGTTGAAGCCCACGAAGATCAGGCCGAACACCCAGCGTCCGAGTGTCTCGCTCATCAACCGCCCGGTCAGCTTCGGGAACCAGTAGTAGAGCGCGCCGAGCAAAGGAAAGACCGCGCCTCCGACCAGGACGTAGTGAAAATGCGCGACGACGAAATAGGTGTCGTGGACTTGGGTGTCGAACGGCACAGACGCCACCATCACTCCGGTCAGACCACCGATGACGAAGGTGACGATGAACCCGATTGCGAACAAGAATGGCGTCTTGAAGATCGGTCTGCCTGCCCATATCGTCGCGAGCCAACAGAATATCTGCAGTCCCGCCGGAACCGCGATCGCCATGCTCGAGGCGGTGAAAAAGCTCTCTCCCAACCGGGGAAGGCCGGCGACGAACATATGATGGACCCAAAGCCCAAAGGCCAGGATACCCGTGGCGATCAATGCCATCACCATGGCCAGATGGCCGAACACCGGCCGACGCGTAAACGTCGCGACGATTGTCGATACCATCCCCACCGCCGGCAGGAAGATGATGTAAACCTCCGGGTGTCCGAAAAACCAGAACAGGTGTTGCCATAGCAGTACATCGCCGCCTTCGGCCGGATTGAAGAAATGTGTCTCGACCAGTCGGTCGAGAATAAGGGCCGTGCTTGCGACCATGATCGCCGGCATCGCCAGGATGACAACAAACGACGTGACCAGCATCGACCAGACGAACAACGGGATACGGTCGAGAGACATTCCTGGCGCGCGGTGCTTGAAGACAGTCACGACGATCTCGACGGCTACCGCAAGCGCGGAGACTTCGGTGAAGGTGATCATCTGCGCCCAGATGTCGGCCCGCTTTCCAGCCGCATATTGGGGACCGGAGAGCGGGACATAGGCGAACCAGCCGACATCCGGTCCCGTGTCGAGCACAAAGGCGATCCATAGAAGCAAACCGCCGGCGAGATACATCCAATAAGAGAATGCATTGAGACGCGGAAAGGCGACGTTTCTGGTCCCAACCATCAAGGGCACGAGGTAGACCGCCATCGCCTGCATGACGGGCACAGCGAAGAGGAACATCATGTTCGTGCCGTGCATGGTGAAAATCTGGTTGTAGCGATCGGGCCCGATGAAGCGAGCTTCGGGTTGCGCCAGTTGCAATCGCATTAGCAGGGACAGCAATCCGCCAAGCGCCAGGAAGACAAAGGCAGTGGTGATGTAGCGTCGGCCGATGACTTTGTGATCGACCGTGGCAAGGGCACCCCACACGCCCGGCGTTGTCGACCAGATCGCCGCAAGTCGACGGTCGATTTCAGCAGCGTCGAATGCTGTGTCACGAAGCGCGCCGGCATTTCTTGCCGTCATTTCAGGCTCTCCATGTAGGCGGAGATATTTTGCAGCTCGACGCTGGTCAGCGGCACCATCGGCATGTTGTTCCCGGGTTTGAGCGTCTGGGGATCGGCAATCCAGGCCGCCAACGAACCACGCGTGGTTTCCAGCAGCCCGGCCGCGATCGTCTGACGTCCGCCGATGTGAGTGAGGTCTGGTCCGGTCGTGCCTTTGGCGGCCGTACCGCGTACCGTGTGGCAGGCCGAACAGGGCTTGGCCAGAAAAGCCACTTGCCCAGCGGCCGCATCCGGATCGGCCGGCGTCAACGCATCACCACGTTGCACCGCAGCCCAGCGTTCAAAGTCGGCCGGCGCCTCGGCGATCACCAGGACTGCCATGTGGCTGTGCTGCAAGCCGCAGAATTCCGCGCATTGGCCCCGATACGCCCCGGGCTTTTCGGCACGCAGCAGCAAACTGTTGGACCGGCCCGGGACAGCGTCTTGCTTTCCGGCGAGGCTTGGCACCCAGAACGAATGGATGACATCGACGCCTTCAAGCCGGACCTGGACATCCGTCCCCACGGGGATGTGGATTTCGTTGGCCGTCTGAAAGCCGGGCGAGGCATCGGAGCCGGCGTAGAATACCTGCCACCACCATTGCTGTCCCCGCACCGTGATCGTGAGGGCCGCGCTGCCCGGAACACCAATGTTGCGGGTGGTGTAGAAGCTTGCAATCGTCAGACCGGCGATGATGACAACGCTGGCCGCGACCGCGGCAGACACCACTGTTGTCAGCCGGCCCTCGGGGCTTGCGTCTTCCGCTCCGGCGCGGCGGCTCCGCAGGAGCGCCAAGCCAAGCACGACGATCACCACGATCCAGATCACCGTGCACACGGCGACTATACCGATGATCAGGTGCTCGACATGAATTGCAGGACCGCCGTGCGGATCAAGCGCGGACTGCTTGCCGCTGCAGGCAGATGCAACAGCCATGATTGAAAGCAGAATAAGGCGAACATTTCTCAAGGCGAGGGTCCCTGATCCGGGTGGACGCCTACTGGTCCCTCGTCGAAAAGGATTATCGCCGGACCGCGATTCTCGGCCGGGCGAGTTTGTTTGTCGTCGTTGCGACTGGGTGCCGCCACCTTCGGGCTGTAGGAACCGATCGTCTGGACATATCCCGCAAGCTGCCAAATTTGCTCGATGGTCAGGCGGTCGCGAAACGCGGGCATACCGTGCGGGCGGCCGTCACGAATGGAAGCCACGATGGAAACCATCTCAGGCCCATAAAGCCACCAGCCATCGAGAAAGGACGGACCGACCCCGCCGCGACCGTCACCATGACAGGTACCGCAACCGAACCAGGCATAAAGCCGCTTGCCCTGGCTTAGATTGTAGGCGTCAGCCTCGTATGGCTTGCCAAGTGCGAAATAGCTCTCGGGCGGCGTGCCCCCGATGCCGTTGGACATGAGGCGGAACCGGTCGAGATCAGCTGCAACCGGCGGTTCGAAACGGAGCTCTCTTGGCTGCCGCAAATAGCCAAGCACCCCACCTGCGCTGGCGAGGGACAGGAGAGCCGCAACCGCCAGGACCGACTTCGCAATGCTGAAAACCCTCTCTGTCAAGCGTTCCTCTGCCCTGGGGGTCAACCAACGGGAGTTAGGTGTGATCGGCTGAGACGGACTGGCAAAAGCTTGTAGGACGGCGTCTTCGACTTCGGGTCGTGATGCGCCAAGGGAAAGAGCGGGTTGGTTTCGGGATAATACGCCCCGCAACAGCCCTTCGGGATATTGTAGGGAACGATCTTCAGACCGGTGACCGTGCGGGCGACATTGTCATCGATCGCCGTGGTCACATCGACGATCTCGCCATCGGCGAAGCCTAGTCGGAGGATGTCTTCGCCGTTCATGAATATAATTCGGCGCGTGCCTTCAACGCCGCGAAAGCGGTCACTGTAGCCGTAGATCGTGGTGTTGAACTGATCGTTGGATCGCAGCGTTGCAAGGTGCAGAACGTCGGCCCTGCCAGAGGTTGAGAATTCAGGAAAGAGTTTGGCTGGCGTGATGAAATTTGCCTTTCCGCTTTTGGTCACCCACTTGCGTTCGCGTGCCGGCAGCGGCCTGGCAAAGCCACCCGGTTTGAACATCCGCTCGTTGAAGTCCTTGAAGGTTTCCGGGTACGTCCGCTCGATGGCGTTTCGTATCTCGGCGTAGTTGCCGACCCAGGCGTCCCACGGAACCTTGGTTTCGCCGAGCGTGGCCTTGGCTATCCCGGCGATGATTGCAGGCTCCGATAGCAGCGCGGTACTGACGGGCCTAGCTTTGCCGCGCGATCCGTGGAAATGGGCAATGGAACTTTCGATGGACACGGCCTGCGGTCCCGTCGCTTGCTGGTCGAGTTCGATGCGGCCGAGGCAGGGCAGGAGATATGCAATCTCGCCATGCAATACGTGGCTGCGGTTAAGCTTGGTCGCGATCTGCACGCTCAGACGCAGTTTGCGCCACCCCTCTTCCATGGCGGCGGTATCAGGCACCGCTTTCAAGAAGTTCCCACCAAGGCCGATGAAGGCGCGGGACTGGCCGTTCATGATGGCTTCGCAGGTTTCGACTGTGGTTCGGCCCGTCCAGCGCGGCGGCTCGAAGCCATAAAGTTCGGAAAGCTTGTCCAGCGGCGCCAGCCCGGGCTTTTCGGTGATCCCGACGGTGCGTTGTCCCTGAACATTGGAATGGCCGCGTACGGCGCAGATATTCGCTCCAGGCTTGCCAATGTTCCCGCGCAGCAGTGCGAGATTGCAAACCATATGGACGTTCTGGACACCCATAAGGTGCTGCGTCAGCCCCATGCCGTATACCATCATGACGGCATCGGATTTCGCATAGGTGGCCGCTGCTTGCATCATCTGGTCGCGGCTGAGCCCGGATACACGCTCCAATTCGCTCCATTTGTGATCGCGGGCAGCTTGGGCAAATTCCTCGAATCCGGCAGTATGCTGCTTGATGAAATCATGATCGAGCACGTGCTTTTTGTCGGCTGAAGCGATCGAGGCGGCGAAAGCGACCATCGCCGCATTGTTCGGGTCCTTCGGCTTGCCGTCCTCTCCCGCCACGCGACTGTTTCCGGATGCCTTCAGGGCGTCGTCGGCTTCGATGAGCGCCTTGCAGACGCCGAACAACGCCGCGATGTCGCCGCCATTGTTGACCTGATAATATTCCGAGGAAATCTGCGTCTCTTTCCCGGTCAGCATCTGGACTGGTGACTGCGGGTTGACGAAGCGTTCCAGGCCGCGTTCGCGCAGCAGATTGAAGGTGATGATCTTCACGCCACGATTGACGGCATCCTGAAGGTCGTGGAGCAGGCGAGGTGACGACGTGCCCACGTTCTGTGCGATATAGAAAATACAGTCGGTGTTTTCGAAGTCCGACAAAATAGCCGTGCCGACAGAGGCGCCGATGCTTTCTGGAAGCGCCACCGAGGAACTCTCGTGGCACATGTTGGAACTGTCAGGCAGGTTGTTGCTGCCGTACATGCGCGCGAACAACTGGTACATGTAGCTCGCTTCGAGCGATGCTCGGCCGGAGGTGTAGAGGTCGACCTGATGGGGATCGAGCGCGCGAAGCTCCCTGCCGATTTCGTCGAACGCCTCGGACCAGGCCACCGGCAAATACTTGTCACTGGCCGCGTCCCAGCGCAGCGGTTGGGTCAGCCGGCCCTGTTCCTCCAGATCATGATCTGGCCAGAGCTCCAGCTCGCTCAGCGGCTTTCCGGCGAAGAATGCGGGGTCGGCCCTGCGAGAGGTGATTTCCCACGCGGTCGCCTTCGCGCCGTTTTCGCAGAATTCGAGTGGATGCGGTTGTGAAGGTTTTGCCCAGGCGCAACTGACACACATGTAGCCTTCCGGCCGGTTCTGGGTCGAAAGCAATCTTGGTCCTTTCAAGGGGACGCGTTCTCTCAAAATGATCGCAGCCACGGATTTGGCTGAACCCCAGCCGCCGGCCGGCCCACCGTAGGGCTTGGAAATGGAGCTAGTCTTCAATGTCATTTTTAACCCCATCTGCCTGAGGCACGGGCCAGGCTTCTCCTCAAGCGGAGCCTGTAATCGTCTTGCTCCAAGGCGCGCGAACGGCCACGCTCCCACCTCATGGTGATTGATGTCCTGCGCCGACTTGCGTCGTGCTCCCGGCGCCCCTGGCCTGGTATAGCGTTCACGAGAAAGCTCGCGTGCAGCGGGGCGTACGCCTCTGGGTTTTTCATAACCCGCCTTCTCAGGTCTCCGAACCTCTGTTCCAAGCGTCCCAGATAACGCAAGCGCGCCGCACACGTTCCCGCGAGCCAGGTAGGCGGCGGGACGAGAGATCAACGTGCCGATCGAGGTGAGCACGCTCATAGATTGGGTGAGTTGCCATCACCAAGAACCTTCGACTGCGACGCAGGTTCCCCGAGGAGATTTCGTGGGACATCAGTCGCATTGGCTAGTCGGCTAGGCGCAGGACGGCTAGTGCCGTCGACGCAGGGGCAAGCGGCTTCCGACGAGACCGGCTGCCCCCGCGGATCCCAAAGCCTCTTGCGCTCCATTCAACGAAAAACTCGACGTGCTCGAGATGCGAGACCTTTCCGCAGGTCTGGAGTTTTCAGGAACCTAGTGTGCACCCCGGCATTGAGAGAGTTCAACCTGCTCCTCGATCCTTGGGAAAAGCACAATGGTAAAGACGGCAAAACGGCCCTCAGGCAAGTCCGCGATAATCCATGACCAAAAGCTTGTGCGGGGCAATGGGGGAGAGCTTCACCAGATCGTAGGGGATGACAACGCAGTCCTCACCACTGCGCAGGGCGGCTTGGTCTCGGATGACCAGAACTCGCTGAGGATCGGCGAGCGGGGGCCGACGGTCCTGGAAGATTTCCACTTCCGCGAGAAGATTTTCCACTTCGACCACGAGCGGATTCCCGAGCGTGTCGTGCATGCTCGTGGCTACGGCGCGCACGGCTATTTCGAAACCTATGACTCGCTCGCCAAATACACCCGCGCCGACATCTTTCAGCGCGCCGGCGAGAAGACGCCGGCCTTCGTCCGGTTCTCCACCGTTGCCGGATCCAAGGGCTCGTTCGATCTGGCGCGCGACGTCCGGGGCTTCGCGGTCAAGCTCTACACCAAAGAAGGGAACTGGGACATCGTCGGCAATAACATCCCGGTCTTCTTCATCCAGGACGCCATCAAGTTTCCGGACATGGTGCATGCCGTCAAGGAGGAGCCGGACCGGGCCTTTCCCCAAGCCCAGTCCGCGCATGACAATTTCTGGGATTTTATTTCGCTGACGCCCGAATCCATGCACATGATCATGTGGGTGATGTCGGATCGCGCTATCCCGCGCTCCTTTCGGTTCATGGAAGGGTTCGGGGTGCACACCTTTCGCTTCCTGAACGCGAAGGATGAGTCGACCTTCGTCAAGTTTCACTGGAAGCCGAAGCTCGGCCTGCAGTCGGTGGTCTGGAACGAGGCCGTGAAGATCAACGGCGCCGATCCGGATTTCCATCGCCGCGATCTGTGGCAGGCAATCCAGTCGGGCAATTTCCCTGAGTGGGAGCTGCGGGTTCAGCTCTTCGACCAGGCCTTCGCCGACAGTTTCGCTTTTGACGTCCTGGATCCAACGAAGATCATTCCGGAGGAAGAGCTCGAGCCAATTCCTGTCGGTCGCCTCGTTCTCGACCGCATGCCGGACAATTTCTTTGCCGAGACCGAGCAGGTGGCATTCATGACGCAAAACGTTCCACCTGGCGTCGACTTCTCGAACGACCCACTGCTTCAGGGGCGGAACTTCTCGTATCTGGACACGCAGCTGAAACGCCTTGGCAGTGCGAACTTCACCCATATTCCGATCAATGCGCCCAAATGTCCTTTCCACCACTTCCAGCAAGATGGGCATATGGCAATGCGCAACCCTGTCGGCCGGGCGAACTACCAGCCGAACTCTTTCGGAGAAGGACCCAGGGAGTCACCACAGCGCGGATTTCGGTCTTTTGCGGACGCGGAGGAAGGCCAGAAAGTCCGCCTGCGGGCGGAAAGTTTCGCCGATCACTACAGCCAGGCGCGGCAATTCTTCAACAGCCAGACGCCACCCGAACAACGTCACATCGCAATGGCTTTGACCTTCGAACTGAGCAAGGTGGAGACCCCAGTCATCCGCGAGCGGATGGTCTCGCATCTCCTCAACATCGACGAAGGATTGGGCGTCACCGTCGCTGGCAAGCTCGGCATACAAGAAATGCCCAAGCCGGCGGATGCCGCTGTCGTGCCAAGGGACGATCTCGAGCCCTCACCGGCGCTCAGCATAATCGAGAATGGGCCAGACAGTTTCGCGGGACGCAAGGTCGGCGTGCTGGTGAGTTCCGGCACCGATGCCGCGTTGCTGAAGAAGCTGCAATCGGCGATCGAGAAGGAAGGTGCGACGATGGAGGTGGTTGCCCCGAAAGTCGGCGGTGTCGAAGCCGGGGATGGAAGCTGGATCGAAGCCAGGCATATGATCGACGGAGGACCCTCCGTCCTGTTCGATGCCATAGCTGTCCTGTTGTCGGAAGAGGGAGCAGATCGGCTAGCCAAAGAGTCAGCAGCGCGGGACTTCGTGGCGGACGCCTTTGCTCATCTCAAGTTCATCGCCTTTGTTCAGTCTTCCTCCCCGCTTTTTGTCAAAGCCGGGGTTGCAACCGACGCAGACGAAGGGCTGATATCGCTCGACGGGGTGAGCGGGATAAACGCGTTCGTGCAATCCTGCCGGAGACTGCGTCTCTGGGGGAGGGAACCGGCCGTCAAGCTCTAGAAGAGGGTGGGGACGACTGTTGTCTTGCTGAGACCTTCCCTGCATCTCAATTGTCAGCTTAGAAAACAGTTCCCTCGGCATCCACTTGGTCACCACAGAAGCGGCACGGTGGTCTCGTAGCGCCTTGGCAGAGGGCGCTAGCGACCCCGCGCGCGGCTCGACGGATGAGTCGCAGGAATCGATCTCGCTAATTTAGTGAAAACGGATGGAACCTGATGGTCGCCGGTAAGTTCGATATCCAATCGAGGAGATTGCTGCCATGAACAGCGTCATTTACCTGATCGGCTTTGTCGTCGTCGTGCTTGCGATCCTCTCCTTCCTCGGAATCCATTAGGAGATCCCATGCAGCGCGAAGACGATCACGGCCGTAAGCCGGCCGATTTCGAAACAGCCAAAAGCGAACTGTCCGAAACCTTCCAGCAGGCAACGCAGACCGCGACAGAAGCGCTGCATAGTGCTCGCGATGAACTCACCAGAAAGGCGAGCGACTATGCCTCGGAAGCAAAGCAGGCGTTGTTCAACAAGGCCGAGGGAACACAACACGATGTCAGCGCCAACCTGAGGGTCTTTGGCGGAGCGCTGCGAGCGGCAAGCGAACACCTTGCCAACAACGATCAACGAACCGCATCGAAGTTCGTCCTCGATGCCGCGGGCGGCCTCGAACGGCTTTCAACTTCATTACGGGACAAGCCATTCGAAGAGGTTCTTGGCGAGATCCAATCGTTCGGCCGCGAAAATTCCGGGGCGCTGATCGCCGGTTCAGTGTTGGCAGGCTTGGCGCTGGGGAGGTTCATCAAGAGCTCATCACGCCCTGTCGAAAGTTTTGGATCGCGGCCGTCGGGGACAACTGAACCGACGCAGCCCCGCTCCAGCCCGGCTGGCGATGACCGGGGCCGCAAGCACGGAGGAGAGCCATGATCGGTAATCAGGACAATCGCGGTCTCACCACCCTCATCGGCGATCTGGCACAGCAGGTCACGACGCTGCTTCAAACCGAAAGCCGGCTATTGCGGGCTGAGATGTCGGAAAGCCTGAGCAAGGTCGGCGCGGGTGCGGTCGAGTTTTTGGGCGGCGCGATTTGCATTCTCGCCGCCTTGATCGTGCTCTTGCAAGCTCTCGTGATCGCATTGGCGAATGCCGGTCTGGGACCGGGGTGGTCCTCGCTTCTCGTCGGTATCGCTGTCGCAATCCTGGGCATCTTTCTGTTGCGCAGCGGCACAGCAAGCATGGCCCCTTCTGAGCTGACGCCGGATCGGACACAAGACCAACTCAAGCGTGACGCACGCGTGATCAAGGAACAAATAAAATGAGCGAGAAATCCGCAGCCGAGCTGGAACGAGATGCCGATATCGCCCGGGCGAAAGTCGTGGACACCGCTGATTCCATCCGCAGCAGGATGACTCCCGGTCAATTGATCGATGAATTTACCGGAATGTTTGCCGGCGGTGAGGGAGCCGCCATGCTTGGCAATCTCAAGGCGCAGGTCAGGGACAACCCGCTGCCGCTAACGTTGGTTGGAGCCGGCCTGGCCTGGCTCATGCTTGGCAACGGGGCGTCAGCGACCACTTCAGCGGCTGGCAACCATACAGGCATGAGGCCAAGCGACTCCCTGTCCGACCGACCCGTCGATGAGCTCAATGAGGACAGCGAAGGTTCCGGAATTGCGGCGATGCTCTCCGATACTGCGGACTCAGTTGCATCAGCTGCAAGCGATGCGATCACAACTGCGGCCAACGCCGCAACGGGCGCAATGGAAGGGATCACGGGTTCGGCCGGGCAGCTTGGATCAGGCGCTAGTGAGATGAAGGCCCGGGCACGTCAATCGGCACAGGATATATTGGAACGAGAACCGCTGGCAGTCGCAGCAGTTGGCCTTGTCCTTGGCACTGCGCTGGGCACGATGCTGCCCCGCACGACCACGGAAGATGAACAGCTTGGCGGCTACAGCGACAAACTTCGCGACACCGCAGAGAAGGCTTTCGAAACAGGCCTCGAGCAGGTAAAGCAAGTCGCCGCCGAAGCCTACGACACTGTCAAGGAAGAGGCCGACCGGCAAGGCTCTGGTGGAGATGCCGCCACGCTAGCAGGCCAGGTCGGCAAAGTCGTGAAATCGACGGTAGAAAAAACCGAGGAAGCCATACGCGACCGGTTGCCCGAGTCGTCGGAGGGGTCTTCCCAAGGTTCGTCATAGCGTCCCCGCAACCTGATCTAACGCTGTCCGTCACTCTGGCGAAGAGAATCTGACTCTGCAAAGCAGCCTCGTCCAACCCGGTCATGAGGTGGAACCGCGTCAAGATACTCTCCGACCATTGTAGCGGCATATAGCTGGCCCGCCAAAAGGTTGCCCTTGCCACACGTGAGAACAGCCTCCGCCTAGTCGCCCTTTGCGCGTTTGCTCAACTGCCGAGTTATACCTACACCGGCTGTCGAGCCAGCCGCGCAGGTCCTGGAAAGTGTCTCAGTTTGAATTTCAGAAAATTGATGTGGCGTTTGAAGCCCTAGGCGAAACCGCCTATGCTTAGTGGAAATCACGGGATGTGTGATGTCGGAACGCGCACGCCAACTGTTCGACAAATACGTTGCCAGCAGTCTGAACCACCCAGACCTGAAGGGATTGAGCATGGGAACCCATTTGTTCAACCTGAACATGGCAGCGAGTGAGGCGCGCATCCCTGCATCAGAGATGATCGAAGAACTTGGTCCGCTGGCCCAAGCCCTCATTGCTGCTAAGATAGCCTGAATGCCGACGTGATCGGCCCCGCCGCCCGCGTCATGCGCATTGCCACTGGGTGCCGACAACACGCGGATGACGGCAAGAGCGCCGCCGCCAAACCTTGCTTTCGGAAAGGGGCAGCGCGAGCCGTATCCCCGACATATCAGATCGCCGCCAGCACGCCGGCGCCTGATGTGCCCACGAAGATAATATCGGCGAAATCCTTTCGGTGACCCAACAGCCGTTACCTTTAGTCGCAGCGAAAATCAGGGCGCGCCGAAATGCGCCATGGACTCCTCGCAAAGCTGCCTTTTGACCATCAGTTGCTTCAGCCCGGCCGGCGTCCAGCGGTTGTAGTCGTGCAGCCTGGCATGGACCCTGAACAGGAACGGGGTGGCGACCATCGCCCAGCCGCCCGGGCGGGTCGTGGCATGGATGTGCTCCACCGCCGCCCCTGGCCGCTACACATGCTCCAGGTCGGCAATAGCGACGGCGATTTGCTCGTCGGTGCGGTGCTGGCATCGAAGTCCAGGAAGTCGACCGAGCGATTGTTCGGACACATCGCTCTCCATCTCGATCACGTCGCAGGCTCGCGGTTGCCCGCCTCGAAAAAGGCGCTAAAGCCGTCAATTCGACCTCGTCCGCAGGTCCCGCCGCCAGACTTCTTCTACATCGAGAACCGTACAACGAGGAGACCAGCGCCAAAACGCCGGCCTCCCCAGCCAAATGTTTGGGATCAATAGTCGCCGTTGTAGTATCGGTCGTCGCAGGGCGCGGTGTAGATGCGGCCATAGCGATCCTGGTAGCGGCAGAGCTGCTCGCCGCGGCGCTGCGGGGTGGTGGCCGAGCCGACGACTGCGCCGAGTAGCGCGCCGCCGGCCGCGCCGATGACCGTGCTCTTGGTGTTGCCGCCGATCGCCTGGCCGACCAACGCGCCGCCGGCGCCGCCAACCAGCGCGCCGGTGGTGGCCCGCTGCTGGCTTTCGGTCTGCGTCTCGCAGCCGGCAAGGGCCGCGGTCATCAGCACCGCCAGAATAGCCTTCTTGATGATCATCTCTAGAACTCCTCTGAAGCGCCCCAGAGACTGAAATTGGGGGCGAATGGTTGCCAGTTGCTGGCGCATTGCGGCGGAACATAGGCGGTTCTCCTCACGAAGTAAGACATGGTTTCTCGCCTCTTGAGGATCGCGGTCGCCAAACCGCAAACGGCCTGCGCGAACAGCACGATAACGTTTCGGCTTGAATCAGGTTGCGAATGCGCTAGGCCGCCTTCCGTCCGCATCGCCATTTTCGAAGCGGCAGCCAGAAAGCCATAACCATGACGTTCCGCATATTGGTTGATCTGGCGGAGGACATCCTCCGGAATGGTGACGTTGACCCGCACCACCTTCATTCGGCCTTCAGAGCAACCAGTATAGCGACGCCCGCCGGATTGTCCCGATCGGACATCACCTTTTCGAGGAATCGAGGTCTCGCAGCAGACAGCTTGCGGCTTCGACACCGCGAAGGCAGTTCGCTGGCATTGATGCCGGCCCGTTGACCGCCATGGAAATTGAGTTAGCCGAGTTGAGCCAGGAGTTCCGAAACGCCGCCGAGCGCTGTGGCTCGTGGAGCCTCGAACTTGTGGCGGCGCGAGGGTACATCAACCGCTTGATGGACAGTCCCAAGGGTGGTGCGGTATCTCGCCCATCGTTCCCCAGAACAATTTGCGGCATTTCAACAGGGATTGGAAACAACCCCAAATTCTCTGTTTTAGAAAATCCTTAATTGCCCTACGGTAATGTCATTAGTTGGCGGGTGGGGATCCGCTGTGGAACGTGGGGTAGCGGCGTTGCCAGGCAGCGCATGCATGGTTGGGCAAAATGGGGTTGGCGTTATTTAAGATCGGCGAGTGCCAAGGCTGCGTTGGCACCGGCACGATGTTCGATTGTGCGAGATGGCGCAGCTCGAACGGTCATTGCTGCCCAGCGGGCACGCATCAGCACAGATGTCCTGGAATTACCGTGACATGCGCTGAGTGCGATGGCACGGGCGGGGTGAAAACGCCTTCGGGATATGCGGAATCGAACGCCGCTTGAATTAGGGCATTCCTCGGAGAAGGTCGTTACCCAAGCAGCACCGAGCGAAAGATCAGTCGTCATGCCTGCGGAAGTGTGCGACCGCCTCGGTCAGCGCCTTGGGATCGACGGGCTTCGACAATCTGGGCGACTGCCGGAACGCATCCGGGAAGGCGGTCGAGCTGTCATAGCCGGTCAGGAACAGGAACGGGATGCCGCGCGCCGTCAGCAATTCGGCTATCGGAAAGCTCCGCTCGCCATTCAGATTGACATCCAGGACGGCGCCGTCGAGTTCGACGCCATCTATTTCGCGCAGGGCATGCTCCACCGAGGCGGCGGGGCCAATCACGTGGCATCCCGAATCCGTCAACTGATCGGAGAGATCCAGCGCGACAAGGAACGCATCCTCGACGACGAGAACATTCAGCCCTGAAAGCGACGTATTCATAGCTTGCCTGGAGCAGGCAGGGACAGATAGTCGATCATGACTTGGGCAGCCGAATACGCAACAAGCACTCCACACCGGCCCTTTTGAACCGCAGATCCACATTTCCACCTAGCTCGTACTCCAAACTCTGCTGGATAAAAGTGGTTCCAAAACTTCTTTTCGGCGGCTCCTTCACCTTCGGGCCGCCGCTCTCCTTCCAGGCGATCGACAGCATCTGCGAGCCATCGATGCGCCAGGAAACCTCCACGCGGCCTTTTTCGGTGGAAAGCGCGCCATATTTGGCAGCGTTGCTACCCAGTTCGAAGAAGACCAGTCCGAGCGTGGCGGCCGCGCTGGCATCCAGCTGGAACGGCTCGCCCTCAAGGCCGAGGCTCTGGCCTTCCTTGCCGACATAGGGAGACAGGGTTGCTCGAACCAGCTTTTCGAGGTCGGCGCCTCCCCATTGATAGGATGCCAGCAATTCGTGCGTGCGCGCCATCGCCTGCAGGCGAGCGTGGAAGGCGCCCGCGAAATCGTCGAGCGTACCCGATGAACGCACCATGCGCGAGGTCAGCGCGGTGACGGTTGCTAGGATGTTCTTCACGCGATGCTGCAATTCGTGCAGCAGTCGCTCTTGGTTGCGCTCGGCATCCTTGTGGCTGGATATGTCAATCACCGCGGCGATGGCGCCGCGCACATTGCCCAATTCGTCGAACAGCGGATTGGCCGACATCATGACGTCCACATTGCCGCCATTGGTGCGCGCGATTCGAGCCTCGAAACCCGGAATGGGCTTGCCTGTCCGCATCGCCTTCAGCAAGGGTTGATCGGCGGCGTCTACCGCGGTTCCGTTCATCATCAGCGGCAGGATGGCGGGCATGGAACTGAGCTTGCCATCCGTGGCGGGCCGGCCGGCGAGTTCCACCGCGTGGCGATTGGCGCGGATTTGTTCGCCATCGCCGTCCTCGGCGATGAAAATACCCACCGGCACCAGATCCAGGAGGGTTTCCAGGCTTTCGACGCGGTTGCGCAGGTCATGCGAGAGCGCGCCGATCTTCTCTTCCGCCCGCGCTATCTGCGTGACATCGACAAAGGTGACGACCACGCCGGCGATGACATTGTCGACGGTGCGGTAGGGCAGCACGCGCATGATGTAGCGCCGACTGCCTTCGGCGCCCTCGATCTGCCGCTCGATCGTGCCCAAACGCCGCAGAACCTGCTCAATATCGGCCTGCAGGCCGTCGGCGGCAAAGCGCGGGCGCACATGCGCAAGCGGCCGACCGACGTCGCTTTCGACCAGCCTGAACAGGTCCCGCGCCGTCGGCGTGAAGCTCTTGATGCAGAGGTCGCGGTCGAGGAACACGGTCGCGATCTGCGTGCTCTCGAGAAGGTTCGCCATGTCGTTGTTGGCGCGGCTGAGCTCATCGACGCGGATGTTGAGCTCGGCGTTGACGGTCTGCAGTTCCTCGTTGATCGACTGCAGCTCCTCCTTGGAGGTCTCCAGCTCCTCGTTGGAGGACTGCAGCTCCTCGTTGATGGAAGACAGCTCCTCGTTGGACGACTTAAGCTCCTCGTTGGAGGATTCCAGCTCCTCAGTCGTGATCTGCAACCGCTCTTTGGTCTCCCTGAGCTCCTTTTCGAGCTGGCTGACATTGGCGCTTTCGACATCGTCGGTATGGACGGGCTCGCTCTCAGGCTCCGGCTTGATACCGCCGACATCGCGGAACACCAGCATAAAGAGCGGGTCCGCTCCGCTCTCGGTCGGCAGCGGCTGCACGGCGAGGCTGATTGTCTGGCGGCCGCCATTGGTACCGACGGTGATCTTGTTCTGGATCGCCACCTGGCCGGTGCTGACAGCCTTGTGCAGCGCGGCCCTCAGGTCCATCCGCAGTCCGCGGCGCGCCATGGAAAAGACGTTGGAGTCGGGAGCGCCGGCTGCGAGCTCCAGGTATTTTCCCGTGCCGCCTGAACTGTGGATCAGTTCGCCGGCCGCGTTGATGACCACGTAGGCGGGCGAATAGCGGTCGAGGAGCAGCCGTTCGGCGCTCTCCTGCAGGGTTCCGCTGGTCGCCCGCTGGCGCACATGCGGGGGCTGCCGCGCCGCGGCGGCGAGCGGGAATTCAGGCAGCCGCTGCGCCGTGACGCCGGCACGCTTCTGGAAAAGGCGACTGGGCTTGTCGATGGTCGAGAACAGGCGCACATGACGGGTGACGTTCTCGGAGGAACCGAGGAAGAGATAGCCGTTGTTGCGCAGGGCATAGTGGAAGATCGGAATGATCTTTTCCTGTAGCTCCGGCCCCATGTAGATCAGCAGGTTGCGGCAGGCGATCAGGTCGAGCTTGGAAAAGGGCGGGTCGCGCAGCAGATTGTGTGACGAAAACAGGCATACCTCGCGAAGTTCGGACGCGACACGGTAGGTGCCGTCCTCGCGCGAGAAGAATTCCTTCAGCCGCTTCGGTGTGACGTCGGTTGCGATGGTCGCGGGATAGCGCCCGGCGCGGGCCACTTCCAGCGCACGCTCGTCGATGTCGGTGGCGAATATCTGCAGGTTGGGCGAAGCGGCGCCGCGCGGCGCGTTCTCCCTGAGCAGCATGGCGACCGAATAGGCTTCCTCGCCGGTGGCGCAGCCCGGCACCCAGACCCTGATCGTCTCGTCGGGCTTGCGGCCCTCGAAAAGCTTTGGAACGACAAGGCGCTCCAGCACATCGAATGCATGTGGGTCGCGGAAGAAGCTGGTCACGCCGATGAGGAGGTCCTGGAACAGGAGATCGACCTGTTGCGGCTCCGCGCGCAGCCGTTCGTAGAAGGCGGCCGGATCGTCGATCTGCAGCACCTGCATGCGGCGCTGGATGCGCCTCAGGATGGTGTTGTCCTTGTAGCCGCTGAAATCATGGCCGGTGCGCATGCGCAGCAAGGCAGCAATCCGCGAAAGCTGTTCGGCGACGTCGCGCTTGTGGCGATCGCGCTCGCTGTCGGAGCGGCTCGACTGGCGAAAATAACTGACCAGCTTGCCCGCCATCTCCTCGGCCGGAAGCACCATGTCGACCAGGCCGCTCTGGACGGCACTGCGCATCATGCCGTCATATTCGGCACTTTCCTGCGCCAGCGTGAGCCCGCCGCGTTCCTTGATCGCCCTCAGGCCGATCGTGCCGTCGCTGCCGGTTCCCGAAAGGATGACACCGGCCGCGTTCTCGGACCGATCCTGCGCCAGCGAGGTGAAGAAGTCGTCGATCGGCGTTCGCCTGGCGCGCGTGGCCGCCATCCTGGCGACACGGAAACGATGATCCTCGACAGTCACCGAAACTCCGGGCGGGATCACGTAGATCTTGTCCGGCCCGATCTCTATGCCCTCGGCCGCCGTCTGCACCTCGATCGACGTGCAGCGCTGGATGATGCTTGCGAGCACACTTTCATGCTCGGCGTCCAGATGCTGGATCACCACATAGGCAAAACCGCTGTCGGCCGGAACCTCGGGAAAGAACTTTTGCAATGCCCCGATGCCGCCCGCCGACGCGCCTACGCCGATAATGGGGAAAAAACCATCGGCAGGCGCTTTGATGCCGTCGACTGGACTAGCCCGCTTTTTCCTTCCCGTTGCCTTCTTCGGTGACTGCGCCATCGTCCGTTACCTGCACCCGCCTGCTTTCCAGAATGCGCTCGATGACAGCGGCATCCGCCTCATATTCCCTGGCTCGCTCGTCGAGCTGCGTGGCGAGTTCGGAGCGGAACTTTTTCTTTTCGCGTTCGGCCATCCGTCGGGCAAACGCCGCCCGTTGCTGGTGCGAGCGCAGCAAGCTCCACAATATTTCATCCGCCTCGACCGCCTGTGCTTCCATCATCGCGTCGGCGGTGAAGGCATGCCCGGTATGGCACCGATAGCGAACCATGTCACCATCTTCGATTTCCCACAGCGGCCCGTGGCATTCCGGACATGTAAACACCGACAATTCGCCGAGTCGATCTTCATCTTTCATGGTCGAATGCTCCTGAGCGGCGACCGCCGCTTCCAGCCTGACGCTTGACGGGGCGGGCAAGGTTTTGCCGGCCGACTCTGCCGCCAGTTTTGCCAGGCAGACGCCCAGTTCAGCCGCGGGCAGGCAGTGGTCGACCTCGACATGGTGCAGCGCGCTTTGCACCATGGCCGGCACCAGAGTGTCCTTCGGATGCTGGACAAGGGCCAGCCCGCCGACCGCCTTGATCGCCCTCAGGCCCGCCGTGCCGTCGGCAAGCGAACCCGACAACAGGACACCGATGACGGCAGCGCCGTAGCTCAGCGCGGCAGAGCGGAAAAGCGGGTCGATGGCCGGCCGGGCAAGGTTTTCGCGCGGTCCGCGCCGCAACATCATGTGGTCGCCATGGAGCAGAAGGTGGAAACCGGGCGGCGCGACGTAGATCTTGCCGGTCCTGAACTTGGCGCCGTTCTCGGCGACCAACGTCTTGAGCCTGCCCGCGCGATCGAGGATTTCGGCCAGGTAGCTGACCTGTCCGACATGCAGCACCACGAACACCGCTGCCGGCAGATCGGCGGGCAGGTCGCCGACGATCTCCTTCAGCGGCTCGACCCCGCCGGCGGACGCGCCGATGACGATGACAAAGCGGTTGCGTGCGGCGGGCGTCACCTGTCGCTCAAGGCGGGTCTCATCCTCGCTTATGGCTGAAACAGGGTTTTGATCTTCGGCCATTGCACCATACCAGGGGCACGGAATGCGCCCTCGGCCTCGGATCAACAATGGGTGAGGGGGGACTTATGTTCCATGGCGCGCCTGGCCTGCCTTCGCAAGGAAGCATGGATGGGTAGGAGGCAAGAGCATTACGACGAAACGGTGATCACGCCAAGCAAGGGCGAGAGATGGTTCTGCGCTGAAGCCGCAGCGCGCACGCGGGCTGGCGAAAGGCGGGGCAATGCAGCATCGCAGGGCTTTGGCGAGCCTTCTGAGCAGCCTGTCCGGTCCGACCAATTCCTCTAATCCGAGCAACCCGAGTATCGTCAGCGTCGTCGCCGACAGTTTCGGCGCGTATGCCTTAGGGACGGGCGATCAGCTGACAGGTGGCGTAAGTCGCGATCATAACCATCTTGGCTGAGGGGGTACAACACTCTCCCGCCCGGCAGGTCAGGGAAAGCGGCCAAAAGGCCTAAGGTTGTGTCAAATCTGGTGCCTTCCGACGAGCAGTCCGACCCCGCCATAGGTGCAGAAGTTGACCAGCTTCCGGCTCGCCGCACGCGCCACATCCGCCTCAAAGGCGAGATCATGCGCCTGTTCAGGGCGCGTGTCTGGTCACAGACCGCGAAGATCACGTGCATGGATGATCTGGGTGGCTTTGTTGGATGTGCTCACCCTGACGGTCAACATGGTGATCCTTCCAGGCGCGGTCGCCACTCGCATGCTTCTGCCGGCCGCAATCATTCCTCCGGTCGCGATGGCCGTGGTCCTTCTCTGGCGAAAACCGCAGGCACCGTGGGTCGAAGCGTCCTCGCTCATGGCAGGGATGTTCCTGATCTTGTTGTCGGTCGCATTGGTCGGCGTAAGCGCTGGTGGCGAGTTCTATGAACGGCAATTGAATGTCATGCTGTTCGTGGCCATTACCGCGATCATCATTTTCGGTATCCCGCTGGCCTGGACGGTGGCCATCGCTGGGCTGGCGCTCGGGCTGTATCTCGTGTTTCAGCTGCAGAACCCCGCCATCGAACATGGGAGCGCGGTCGCTGGGACGCTGTTCTTCGCCAGCGGTATCTTCGCGACAGTCGCCGCGCGACGCATCATGACAATTCTGGGGCAGAAGACTTTCCTGTTTGAGCTTCGCGATCGGCGCAGGGTTGCCGAACTGGCCAAGGCGAACCAGCGGTTGGAACTGTTGGCAAGGACCGATCCGCTCACCGGCCTCGCCAACCGGCGCTGGATGACGGAAACGCTCGGCCGCATCTGGGGAAGCGACAAACGCTGCCTCGACGGTGCCGCAATGCTCATGTGCGACATCGATCACTTCAAGAAGCTCAACGATCACCTCGGCCATGCCGAAGGCGACCGCTGTCTGGTAGAGGTTGCCAGGATTATCCAGGAAAACGTCAGGCGCGATTACGATCACGTGGCGCGCTACGGCGGCGAAGAGTTCCTTGTCCTTTTGCCCGGGGTGACGGAGGAAGAGGCGAGTGCGGTGGCCGAACGCATTCGAAAGAGCGTTGAGGCCGCATCCATTCCAAGCCCGGGCACTCGCGCGCGCCGCGTTACTCTAAGCGTTGGAGTTGCAATGCAGGCCGCGGACGAGGCCATCTCACCGGAGCAGCTACAGCGCGACGCCGACACAGCGCTCTATCTCGCGAAGGAAAGAGGGCGCAATCGAATTGTGCTCCGCAGACCTGACTCTGAGGAGAGTAAACCTGTTCGTTGGGCACAGTGATGCCGCCAAAGGCCCCGGTTCGGGTCCGGCCGGGTGAGCATCCATCGTCGCTCGTGTCGCCTTCGCGCTCATCGGTGCCGATTTGCCGAATGCGTGGAGTCGTCGATCTTAACCGCTGCAGGCTTGGCGGCCTTTGAAGTTTTGGATATGGAGTCCTAGTGGCGAACGATCAGCTGAGCGGCTTGTGGACCGCCTACAGTTGAGGCACGCGCCGTTCTACTCGACCATCTTCCAGTACGAGTCCTTGCGGATCACCTTGCCGTCGCGGAACGTGTAGAAGTCGCAACCGCGGACTTCCTTTCTCGTCCCGTCGCGGGAAGTGCCGGTGAGGAGCCATTTCGAGATGCCGGTATTGTTTGCCGCATCCACGAAATGCTCGCCATTCCCATAGTGAACATCGGGCAAGCCTTCGAAACGTGTGGCCAGCGCGTCTCGGACATTTGCCTTGCCTTCGAGGCGGGAACCCCATGGTTTGTTGCCCCTGGGCATCTCCAGGACGCAGTCGTCGGCAAAGCACGCCATGATGCGATCGAGATCGTGGGCGTTGAAGGCGTCGCATAGCT
Organism: Mesorhizobium sp. M4B.F.Ca.ET.017.02.2.1; assembly: GCF_003998955.1. Classification (NCBI taxonomy): domain Bacteria; kingdom Pseudomonadati; phylum Pseudomonadota; class Alphaproteobacteria; order Hyphomicrobiales; family Phyllobacteriaceae; genus Mesorhizobium; species Mesorhizobium sp. M4B.F.Ca.ET.017.02.2.1. The sequence continues at coordinate 24,977 of NZ_RZOF01000008.1, forward strand.
CCGTCAGCGTTGATCGAATGTCCATTCGCCCGTCTCCTCCAGTCGTATAGCCTATAACGTGCACGTTCGATGATCGAAGTAGGTCACTGGCGGCGATGCCGGTCAAGGCCTCCAAGGCTGCCCGGAAAAAACGCGTGCCCGCTCATGGCCAGCCGCATCATCGCCGCCACGCTGCGTGGTCTCTCCTACATCGCCGCCAATCTGCGCCCCGAGGACCGAGCCGAGATCGATTGCCAGCTCGACCATTGGTCGCCGGCGTTGCTGGCGCTCACTGCCCTGCACGGCTCTGGAACTGGTGATATTGGCGCCGGCATGCCCGGCGGGTGAAGCGGCGATGATACGAGGGCCACTAGGGGAAGATCGGCAGTTCCGGCCTTCCACCTTTCCACCCGGATCCCCTAAAACCTCCGCTCATGTTGCATTGCGTTAAATTTGTTGCATTGCGATATCGGCGCGCCGGCTCGAAACTCCTCGTGGCGGGGTTTTCTGACAAGGTTTTTGGCGTGTCAGCATCATCCCGGCCACCGGCCTGCCTCGGTGAACGATTTGCATTGCTGAAGCTCCCGCTCTCAAGGAGTTCGGCATGACCCGGTCCCGTGTCGAATGCCTGGACGGGCTTCGGGCGCTTGCCGCGATGTGGGTGCTTGTCGGGCACTGTCTGCTTCTGACCGGCTGGCGTGTTCCGATCCTGGGCGAACCGGATCTCGGCGTTGATCTCTTCATCATGCTGTCCGGTTTCCTGATGGTGTTCCACTACCAGCTTCGCCAGGACAACGAGCCTTGGCAAAGGCCGGAGACCTGGCTGAAATTCTGGACGCGCCGCTATTTCAGAATAGCGCCGCTGTTCTATGTCATGCTTTTCCTGGCGCTGGCGCTCGGGCCCTATCTCTACGAATCCAGGACGGTCATCGATGACTTCCTGCTGAGATCGCACCAGGCGCCCGAGCGTTACCTCGACAGCGGCCTGAAGAACATCGTCGCCCATCTTCTGTTCCTGTTTGGCCTGTTGCCGAATTTCGCCTACCGCACGCCGCTTCCCGACTGGAGCCTGGGGCTGGAGATGCAGTTCTATGCGGCCTTTCCGGCCGTCATGCTGCTTGTCCGCAGGCTCGGTTGGATAAAGAGCGCCGTCCTGGTCGCGGCGCTCGGCAGCCTCGTCGTGTTTGTGATGGTGCAAATGTCGGTGCATTTTCCGATGCCGTCGTTCCTGGCGCTGAAGATGCAGGTGTTCCTGTGCGGGATGCTTTTGGCCGGCGTTCTGCATCCGAGCCGGCCACGGCCCATTCTCTATCTGGCGTTGGCCATGCTGGCGGCGGCGCTGCCCTATGGCGGCGAATATGGGCTGGGAAAGCTGCTGATACGCGAAGTGCTTGTCATGGGCTTCTTTGCTCTTGTTCTCTATCGGATGCTGCCGGGAATGGCGGGCGTCGTGGCAGCAAGGATAGCCACGACGCTCGGCAACCGGTTCTTTCATCTGATGGGAGAGCTTTCCTTCAGCATCTACCTGATCCATCTTTTGGTGCTCCAACCGGTCGCGGCTTTCGTCATCACGCAATATGGCCACGATCTGGTGGCGCCGCTTCGGTTCGCGATCGTCCTTCTCATTGTCCTGCCGACGGTGAGCCTGCTGTCTTGGATCACCTACAACCTGATCGAGATTCCGGGCCAGAAGGCTGGCCGTTTCGTCGTCCAACGCTTTGGCCGCAAGACGATGCTGGAAACGACGCCGACGTCGGCCGCTGCACATGCTCCAGCGCCTGGTCGGCGATGACGACCGAGAATTGCTCGTCGGTTGCGGTCGCGGCAGATGTCGAAGTCGGTGAAGTCGACGAGCGATAGCTCGGACAGGTTGCCTTCCAATAGCGGTCCCGCCGGGCGATGTCTCGATCACGTCGGAGGCCTTGCGGTTGCCCGCCTCGAGAAAACCGCCTCGATCTGGCGGATGCGCAGCCAGCTGCGGCTATCGTAGCTGATCAGCCGTTTCACTGCATGTTTGCCGCGAACCTTTAGGATCCCGGCAAGGCTTGTCATTCTCGACCTCCTCATGACGGTGCGGGGACCAGCGCTGTGGGCGCTGGTCCGGCAAAGGTCCTCAATGATAGCGGCATAGCTAATTCGCCGCGGCACTGGGGCGGGGTGGAACTGCCGACCACCGCGCCGAGAAGGGCACCCGATCACGGTGCTCTGGGTGTTGCCGCCAAAAGCCTGGCCGACAGAGCGCCACCGGCAACGCCGATCAGTGCGCCGGTGTAATGGCATTAGTTGGCGGGTGGGGCCCACTGGGGAACGTGGACGCAACAGCCCCGGCGCCGATTAAGTCGGCACCTCACCCTTCAGAGTTAAAGGCTCCAAAGATCGCCGACCCGAACACCGACGCGTATCTAGTTCCGGGCGAGAAATCCCTGTAAAATGCCGCGATGAAGCGCAGCACGATCTATGCCGTCTATCAACCGCCCGTGTTCGGGCTTCCATTCCTCGCCTTGGTTCTAAAGCCGGACGGCACGACAACGTCTCGGCAGTTTGAGACTGTCGATGAGGCGCGCGCCTTCAACAAGTTCGTGGCGCAGGCGGATCAATCAAGCGGCAAGACGCAGCATTAAAGGAAAAGCCCCAGCGCTGAAGGGGTGTTCTGCGCTAGGGCTTGTTTGGGCATGTACGCAATACCCTGCATGTCCACGTATGAGCTTGCGCTAATATCGTGAACGAAGGGTGAAGCGCTCACCGTGACCCGTTGGTGCCCCCACCAGCACCCGAAGCGGAGCCTCAGGCTTCATACTGACAGCGGGCGCTTCTTTTCAGGATCGACGGCGTCAGTACCGGTGAAATCGCGGACCATTTGCTCGGCAAATTTGAGCGCTTGCGGACCTCGCGGCGCAAGTCTCTGCCGGCGCCTTTAGCAAAGAGGTCGCAGATCGCCTCTTCGCGGACAGCGCGTATCAAAGCGATCAGCTCGACTCTTGTTCCGACAATTTTTGGTAGTCACGCATCCCGTCGACGTCGAAGACAGCCGAGTTTAACTGCTCCCCGAGAGCTTGGGGGGCGAGTCCGCCTATTTCTGGTAGCGAACACTTCAGGACATGCTGAAGCAAATCGGTCGGCCGCGTGTCCTGGAGACGGCGATGCCGCTCGTCCATTCCCCCCTGGCTACTCGGCGCTGAGGCCGTGGTTGCAACTGAAATTGGGGCTTGCATGAATGATGGCGCGACCAAGTGCCGATGGTTCGCGACGGATGGATCGCTCCAGTGGGGCGTGATAGATTGTGCTGACGGTACTTTTTGCGATCGAGTCGAGTGTCGACCGAACACCGTGAGAACGAAAATCGGCCGATTGGCACCGATAGTTGCTGAAACCTCAAAAAAATTTTTGTGACAATTTTCTCTTTAAAATCAATATCGTAAGTTTTGGCGGCCTGCGTGTCGGAAATTCAGGCCATTGCGAATAAAAAACCCATCTAAATCAAGGATTTAGATGGGTTTAAAACAATTGAGTGGGAGTAGGGGGAAAACGCCGGCGATAGCGTAGTTTGGGTGGCGATTTTCGCTACCCTATGAATTGCCTTCGTGTCCATATCTGACTCCTACTCGACTGGAATTTCCATCTCCATCTGGCAGACCGATCTGCGCTGACATCCCGGATCAAGTAAAGTGCTTTCGAATGGCGCGAGCGCTGTGGCGTAAAACGGCGTGCGTAAAGGCGTGCTTGCTTAGCGCCTCGAAACAGACGCGAAAGGGCTCCGCTCGCTCCGGATAGCGGACGTCATCAGCGGCTGGAGCGGGGTCAGGAACTGATCGCTGCGGACGCTATGGCGATGCTGGTCTAGGCGAATGGCATTGTCGTGGAGGGAAGGGCAAAGTTGCCGTTAATGCGGTCATGCCTCTGCATTCCAGTCATGCCAGCAGCCATCATGGCTAGCATGATCCGCAAGCACAGCGGCCTGGCATTTGTGCCCTCGACTTATGTGACCTGGGTGTTCGCGGCAGAAGGGTTCATTCAACCACGGCCGATATCATCGCCAGTCCTGACAGAAGGTTGGGGCGAGCACCTGCGGCAAATCCGCTGCCAAGCTCAGGTTGACTATGGCCGGACCAGGCGCGACGATCAGATTGCAAAGCCCTCACCGTCCGTCCCGTCGATGAGCGGGTCGGGAGCGCATGCGGCGGCGACGCGGGCCGCATCGAGAATTTCGATCGTCTGGCCGTCGACCCTGATGCCTGACTTTCCCAGGCTCGACAGTGCACGCGAAAAGGACTCGCGTGTTATGCCGAGCTCGGAGGCGATGAGCGTCTTCTCGAACGGCAGAACGGCTCGGTCCGGCGTGCCCTGCCGCTTCGACAGGGCCAGGAGATAGCAACCAACGCGCTCGGTCGAGCTCCTCAGCTTGAGGTTCTTGATCTGCCGGACCATGCGTCGAAATTGAGCGGCGAGGCTTCCGATCGCCGCATGAGCCAGCAAAGGCTCTACTTCCACCGCCGCCCGAAACGCTCCCGCGTGAATCAACAAGAACCGCGAAGGCTCTGGCACTCGGGCCTGCATGAGATAAGGCGCGCCGGTCAGGACGGCGGCGGGTATGACGAGATCTGGGGCTCTGACAGCCTCGATCAAGACTTCACGGCCTTCGGCCGATCGTCCAAACAACTGGGCCGACCCTGCCAGCACGATCAGCTGGAAGTTCGGCACGTCGCCTTGTTCGAACAGAACGGTGCCTGCGGACACGCTGTGCACCATGGCATGTCGCATCAGATCGGTCCGGCGGGGTAAGGGTAACCCCCGAAACAACGGCAGCTCCTCCGGCGCCACGCCCTCATACGTCATTTCATCCAAATGTGTCGTCTCCGATGTGAGGCTTCCCTTTGCTTCCGCATCCTGAGTGACAAATGTCACGGCATGCCTTGATTTGGATCAATGCCGGATGATGCCGGCTTGGTCATGTTGGCCTTGAGGGGGCGAGAGTCCGCTCCTTGAGGCCAACCGTCTAAGAGGCTGCCGACAATGAAAACAACCGCGGATCCGAAGTCCGGTCAAATCCTGGGCGCAAGCACGGCGGCATTTACGGTCTGCTTCGCGGTCTGGACCATCTTTTCCATCATCGGCATTCGCATCCGCCAGGAACTCGGCCTCAGCGAGACGCAGTTCGGCCTGCTCCTCGGCACGCCGATCCTGACGGGTTCGCTGCTCAGGGTGGCGCTTGGCATCTGGACCGACCGCTACGGGGGCCGGATCGTCTTCACGGTGAACATGCTCGCGGCCGCGGTCGCAACTTTCCTTCTGTCGTATGCTCATACCTATCCTCAGATGCTGGTCGCAGCCCTCGGCGTCGGGATCGCCGGCGGCTCCTTCTCGGTCGGTGTCGCCTATGTGTCGCGTTGGTTCCCGCCGCAAAGACAAGGTACGGCGCTTGGTATCTTCGGTGCGGGCAATGTCGGTGCCGCCGTCACCAAATTCCTCGCCCCCTTCGTGCTCGTCGCCTTCGGATGGCAGGCCGTGGCTGAGGCCTGGGCAGCGGCCCTCGTCGTCATGGCCGCCATCTTCTGGTTCATGACGGATGACGACCCGGTCATCGTCGAACGTCGGCGATCCGGCATCAAGCCGAAAAGCGCGTGGCTCGAACTCGAACCATTGAAGAACGTGCAGATCTGGCGTTTCGCGCTCTACTATTTCTTCGTGTTCGGCGCCTTTGTCGCGCTCGCGCTTTGGCTGCCGCAATATCTCATCAACGTCTACGGCCTCGACATCAAGACGGCCGGCATGATTGCTGCCTTCTTCTCCGTGCCGGCGAGCCTGTTTCGCGCCTATGGCGGACACCTTTCGGACAGCTTCGGCGCGCGTCGCGTGCTCTACTGGACCTTCATGATTTCGGTGGCGGCGACCTTCGTCCTTTCCTATCCACCGACCGACTACGTCGTCCATGGGATCAACGGGACGACCGCCTTCCACATCGAGATGGGCCTCGTCGGCTTCATCGTCACTATATTCGTGCTCGGCTTCTTCATGGCCCTCGGCAAGGCCGCCGTCTACAAGCACATCCCGGTCTACTATCCCGACCATGTCGGTTCGGTCGGCGGACTCGTCGGCATGATCGGCGGCCTTGGCGGTTTCGTGCTGCCGATCCTGTTCGGCTTGCTGCTTGACCTGACGGGCCTCTGGACGAGTTGCTTCATGGCGCTCTTCCTGCTGGTCTCCGGCGCGCTGATCTGGATGCATATGGCGATCCGCCAGATGGAACGCGGCACCGTTGGCGAGGCCCTCGCCAAGCTGCCGCCTTTCCCGGAAATGCAGGACATGCCCACGCCTGTGGCAAAGGCCCGGACGGGCGGTGCTCTAACCGACTGGCGTCCGGAGGACAAAGCGTTCTGGGCTGAAACCGGCCGCCGCATCGCGAAACGCAATCTGTGGCTGTCGATACCGGCGCTACTGCTTTCGTTTGCCATCTGGCAGGTGTGGTCAGTCGTCGTCGCCAAGCTTCCGCTCGTCGGCTTCACCTTCACCACCGACCAACTCTTCTGGCTCGCCGCTTTGCCCGGAATCTCCGGGGCGACGCTGCGAATCTTTTATTCCTTCATGGTGCCGATCTTCGGCGGCCGGCTCTGGACGACGCTTACGACCTGGTCGCTCATCATACCGGCCGTGGGCATCGGGTATGCGGTACAAAATCCCGACACGCCTTATGTCGTGCTGTTGATCCTGGCACTCCTTTGCGGCTTTGGCGGCGGCAACTTCGCCTCGTCCATGGCCAACATCTCCTTCTTCTTCCCGAAGGCGGAGAAGGGAAATGCGCTTGCACTCAACGCCGGCCTTGGCAATCTCGGCGTCAGCGTCGTCCAGTTCATCGTGCCGCTGGCAATCACCACGGGGACCTTCGGCTGGCTCGGCGGCGATCCGGCCATGGTCAAGGGAGCTGCCGGCGATGCGCCGATTTGGTTGCAGAATGCCGGCTTCGTTTTCGTGCCCTTTATAGCGCTCTCGGCTTTCGCCGCCTGGTTCGGCATGAACGACATAGCTTCTGCCAAGGCATCCTTCAGCGAGCAGGCCGTTATCTTCCAGCGTCGGCACAACTGGATCATGTGCTGGCTCTACACCGGCACTTTCGGATCCTTCATCGGCTATTCGGCTGGTTTCCCGCTGCTCACGAAGATGCTGTTTCCGGACGTCAATGCGCTCCAGTTCGCCTTCCTCGGCCCGCTGGTCGGCGCTCTCTCGCGCTCGGGCTCTGGCTGGCTCGCGGACAAGTATGGTGGCGCGCGCGTCACCTTCTGGGCCTTCATGCTGATGATCGCAGGTGTTGCCGGTGTTTTGTGGTTCATCGGCATCAAGGATCAGCCGGGCGCGTTCACGGGCTTCTTCGTGGCATTCCTGCTGCTTTTCTTCGCCACCGGCGTCGGCAACGCCTCTACGTTCCAGATGATCCCGGTGATCATGGCCAAGGAGATGGGCCGCCTGATGCCCGACGCCGATACCGAAGCGCGTCGCAAGCAGGCGGAGAAGGAGGCTGCCGCCATCACCGGCTTTACCTCCGCGATCGCGGCCTTCGGCGCGTTCTTCATACCGAAGAGCTACGGCAGCTCAATCGCCCTCACGGGCGCGCCGAACGCCGCGTTGTGGGCCTTCCTCCTGTTCTACGTGAGCTGCCTTGCCATCACCTGGGGTGTCTACACCCGCAAGGGCGGCCTTCTGCACGACATCGAGCGCGCCAAGCGCGGCGCGCCCGTCCGCCCGGCCGCGGCCGAATAACCAGGGACAACGCAATGTCACATTTTCTCGACCGGCTAACCTTCTTTCGCAAGACCGTCGACAGCTTTTCGGACGGTCACGGGATAGTGACCAACGAAGACCGGTCCTGGGAAGACGGCTACCGCAAGCGCTGGCAGCACGACAAGATCGTGCGCTCCACCCATGGTGTGAATTGCACCGGCTCGTGCTCGTGGAAGATCTACGTCAAGGGCGGCATCGTCACCTGGGAGACGCAGCAGACCGATTATCCGCGCACGCGGCCCGATCTGCCCAACCACGAGCCTCGCGGCTGCGCACGCGGCGCGTCATACAGCTGGTATCTCTATTCGGGCGCCCGGGTGAAATACCCGATGATCCGCGGCCGGCTGTTGAAGCTGTGGCGGGCGGCTCGCGCCAAGATGCCGCCAGTCGCGGCATGGGCCTCGATCGTCGAGGACCCGAACAAGCGCCAATCCTACATCTCGATCCGCGGCCACGGCGGCTTCGTGCGCGCCACCTGGGACGAGGTGAACGAGCTCGTCGCAGCCGCCAATGCTTACACCGCCCGCAAACATGGCCCTGACCGCATCATCGGCTTCTCGCCGATCCCGGCCATGTCGATGGTCTCCTATGCCGCCGGCTCGCGCTATCTTTCGCTGCTCGGTGGCGTGTGCATGTCGTTCTACGACTGGTATTGCGACCTGCCGCCGGCGAGCCCGCAGACCTGGGGCGAGCAGACCGACGTGCCGGAGAGCGCCGACTGGTACAATGCCGGCTTCATCATCGTCTGGGGCTCGAACGTGCCACAGACGCGTACCCCGGACGCGCATTTCTACACTGAGGTCCGCTACAAGGGCACCAAGAGCGCCGTCGTCTCGCCGGACTATGCCGAAGCGACCAAGTTCGCCGACATCTGGCTCAATCCGAAGCAGGGCACCGACGCCGCGCTGGCGCTCGCCATGGGCCACGTGATCCTGCGCGAATACCACCTCGACCGCAGCGTCGCCTATTTCGACGACTATGCCCGGCGCTACACCGACATGCCCTTCCTGGTGCGGCTGGCGGAGCGCGACGGCAAGCTCGTTCCGGAGCGCCTGCTGCGCGCCTCCGAGATCAAGGGAGCCCTCGGCGAAAAGAACAATCCCCAGTGGAAGACGGTGGCCATCGACGAGGCGACCGACGCGTTGGTCGCGCCGCTCGGATCGGCCGGCTACCGCTGGGGCGAGCAAGGCAAGTGGAATCTCGAGGAAAAGGATGGCAAGGGGCGGGACGTTCGGTTGAAGCTCTCCCTCGCCAGCGATGGAGCTGACATTGCGGCCGTCGACTTCCCCTATTTCGGCGGCCGGGCAACGGAGCATTTCGTGGCCACCGAGCATGGCGAGATCCTGACCCGCAATATCCCGGTCCGCACGATCAAGACCATCGAGGGACCGGTGAAGGTGGCAACGGTCTACGACCTGCTCATGGCCAATTACGGCCTCGACCGCGGCTTCGGCGGCGCCAATGTCGCCTCTTCCTACGATGACGACGTGCCGTTCACACCCGCCTGGGCTGAGCGCATCACTGGCGTGAAGCGCGACGCCATCGTCACCGTGGCGCGCGAATTCGCCACCAATGCCGAAAAGACCAACGGCCGCTCGATGGTGATCCTGGGCGCAGGTCTCAACCACTGGTACCACATGGATATGAATTACCGGGGGATCATCACCCTCCTGGTGTTCTGCGGCGCCGTCGGCCAGTCGGGCGGCGGCTGGTCGCACTATGTCGGCCAGGAAAAGCTGCGGCCGCAGACAGGCTGGACGCCGCTCGCTTTCGCGCTCGACTGGGCGCGCCCGCCGCGCCACCAGAACTCGACGTCCTTCTTCTACGCGCACACGGACCAATGGCGATACGAGACCCTGACGGCGGCGGAGATCTTGTCGCCGACCGCGCCCGAAGGAGACTGGAACCAAAGCTTCATCGACTACAACGTCCGCGCCGAGCGCATGGGCTGGCTGCCTTCGGCGCCGCAGTTGAAGCAGAACCCGCTCGATATCGCCAAACGAGCTTCGGCGGCTGGCCTCGAGGTGAAGGACTATGTGGCAAGCGCACTGAAGTCGGGTGAACTCGACCTTGCATGCGAGGACCCTGACGATCCGGCCAACTGGCCCCGCAACATGTTCGTGTGGCGCTCCAACATTCTGGGGTCTTCCGGCAAGGGCCACGAATACTTTCTGAAGCACCTGCTCGGCACCACGCACGGTGTCATGGGCAAGGACCTCGGCGCCGAAGGCAAGGTGCGCAACAAGGAGGTCGTTTGGCACGACGAGGCGCCGCGGGGAAAGCTCGATCTTCTGGTCACGCTCGATTTCCGCATGTCGACGACCTGCGTGTACTCCGACATCGTGCTGCCGACCGCAACCTGGTACGAGAAGAACGACCTCAACACCTCCGACATGCACCCCTTCATCCACCCGCTGTCGGCGGCGGTGGACCCTGCCTGGGAGGCACGCTCGGACTGGGATATCTACAAGGGCCTCGCCAGGGCCTTTTCCGAGGTCGCTCCGGAGGTGCTGGGCGTGGAGCAGGACGTCGTCCTAACTCCCATCCAGCATGACACGCCCGGCGAGATCGCCCAGCCCTTCGACGTCGCCGACTGGAAACGCGGCGAGATCGAACCGATCCCGGGCAGGACGATGCCGGCCGTGAGCGTCGTCAAGCGCGACTATCCGAACCTCTACGCCCGCTTCACCGCGCTCGGCCCGCTGATGACCGAGGCCGGCAACGGCGGCAAGGGCATCAACTGGAAGACAGCGCATGAAGTCGAGGCGCTGGGCGCGCTCAACGGCGTCCAACCCGCCGGCCCCGCCAAGGGCCTGCCGAAGATCGAGACGGATATCGACGCGACCGAAGTCATCCTGATGCTCGCGCCGGAAACCAACGGCGAGGTCGCGGTGAAAGCCTGGGAGGCGCTCTCCGAGGCGACGGGCCGCGAGCATGCTCATCTCGCCATCCCGAAGGAGGACGAGAAGATCCGCTTTCGCGACGTTCAGGCCCAGCCGCGCAAGATCATCTCCTCTCCCACCTGGTCCGGCATCGAAAGTGAGAAGGTCTGCTACAATGCCGGCTACACGAACGTCCACGAACTGATCCCGTGGCGCACGCTGACCGGACGCCAGCAGCTTTATCAGGATCATCTGTGGATGCGGGCCTTCGGCGAAGGCTTCATCACCTGGAAGCCGCCGGTCGACCTGAAGACGATCTCCGCCGTCAAGGGAGTCAGGTCCAACGGCAACAAAGAGATCGTCCTCAACTTCATCACGCCGCATCAGAAATGGGGCATCCATTCCACCTACAGCGACAATCTCCTGATGCTGACGCTCAATCGCGGCGGTCCGGTGGTGTGGATTTCCGAGACCGACGCCAAGGCCGCGGACATCGTGGACAATGACTGGGTCGAGGTTTTTAACGCCAACGGAGCGCTTACGGCCCGCGCCGTCGTCTCCCAGCGAGTCAAACAGGGCATGATGCTGATGTATCACGCTCAGGAGAAGATCGTGAACACGCCCGGCTCCGAACTGACCGGCAACCGCGGCGGCATCCACAATTCGGTGACGCGCACGGTGCTCAAGCCGACCCATATGATCGGCGGCTATGTCCAGCAGTCCTACGGCTTCAACTACTACGGAACCGTTGGCTCCAACCGCGACGAGTTCATCGTGGTCCGCAAGATGGCGACCGTCGACTGGCTCGAGGAACCCCTGCAAGCGAATGCTCCCAAGGAGGCCGCAGAATGAAAATCCGCGCCCAGATCGCGATGGTGTTGAACCTCGACAAATGCATCGGGTGTCACACCTGTTCGGTTACCTGCAAGAACGTCTGGACCAACCGTGAAGGCGTCGAATACGCTTGGTTCAACAATGTCGAGACCAAGCCGGGCGTTGGCTGTCCCAAGGAATGGGAGAATCAGCAGAAATGGAACGGCGGCTGGCGACGCAAGAAGAATGGCAAGATCGAGCCGAAGATGGGCGCCAAGTGGCGCATCCTCGCCAACATCTTCGCAAACCCTGATCTGCCGGAGATCGACGACTACTACGAGCCGTTCACTTTCGATTACCAGCATCTGCACACGGCGAAGGAATCGAAAGCTTTCCCCACGGCTCGTCCGCGCTCGGCCATCACCGGCGAGCGGATGGAAAAGATCGAATGGGGACCGAACTGGGAGGAGATCCTCGGCGGCGAGTTCGAGAAGCGGTCGAAGGACGTGAATTTCGAGGGCGTCCAGAAGGACATTTACGGCCAGTTCGAAAATACCTTCATGATGTACCTTCCGAGGCTTTGCGAGCACTGCCTCAACCCGACCTGCGCGGCGGTGTGCCCGTCCGGGGCCATCTACAAGCGCGAGGAGGACGGCATCGTACTGATCGATCAGGACAAGTGCCGCGGCTGGCGCATGTGCGTCTCCGGCTGCCCCTACAAGAAGATCTACTACAACTGGTCGTCGGGCAAATCGGAGAAGTGCATCTTCTGCTATCCCCGCATCGAGGCGGGGCAGCCGACGGTCTGTTCGGAAACCTGCGTCGGGCGCATCCGCTATCTCGGCGTGATCCTCTATGACGCCGACCGTATCGAGGCGGCTGCCAGCGTACCGCAGGAGAAGGACCTCTATCAGGCGCAGCTCGATATCTTCCTCGATCCGAACGATCCGGCCGTCATCGCACAGGCCCGTGCCGACGGGATTCCCGACAACTGGCTGGAGGCGGCCAAATTATCGCCGGTCTGGAAGATGGCGATGGAGTGGAAGATTGCCTTTCCGCTTCACCCCGAGTACCGCACGCTGCCGATGGTCTGGTACGTTCCGCCGCTCTCGCCCATCCAGTCGGCGGCTGCCGCCGGCAAGATGGGGCTGGACGGCGATATGCCCGACGTGCGCAGCCTGCGCATCCCGCTCCAGTATCTGGCCAATCTGCTGACGGCGGGCAATGAGGAGCCCGTGGCGCTTGCGCTCGAGCGCATGCTGGCGATGCGAAGCTACATGCGGGCAAAGACGATCGACGGCCGCCTCGACGAGTCGATCGCGACGCGGGTCGGCCTGACGGGCGCAGCCATCGACGACATGTACAAGGTCATGGCGATCGCCAATTACGAGGATCGTTTCGTCATCCCCACTTCGCACCGCGAATGGAGCGAGGACGCCCAGGACCTGCGCGGCTCCTGCGGCTTCTCGTTCGGCAACGGTTGCTCGGGCGGTTCCACCGAGACCAACCTCTTCGGCACCAAGCAGACCAAGCGGCCGACAAACCCGATGGAGATCGCGTGATGCTCTCGAACAGGACCTTCAAGGCGCTCTCGGCGCTCCTTTCCTATCCGACCGAGGAACTTTGCGCGGCGATCCCGGAAATCACCGCGGCGGTCGCGGACGAGGGACTGGTATCGGACGAAGCAGGCAAGCACCTGCAGTCCTTGTTTGCCGATCTGGCCACCCTGGATCTCTACGATTTGCAAGAGCGTTACGTGGAATTGTTCGACAAGACGCGCCGCCACTCGCTGCATCTCTTCGAGCACATCCATGGCGAGAGCCGAGATCGCGGCCAGGCGATGGTCGATCTGGCCGAACACTACCGGCGTGGCGGGCTCGACGTCGCGGCAAACGAATTGCCCGACTTCATCCCGCTTTTCCTCGAATTCCTCTCCGCCCGTCCCATTGAGGAGGCGCGCGGGCTGCTAAATGAAACCGGCCACATCTTCTCGCTGCTGGAAGGTCGGCTCGCCAAGCGCAACGCAGGCTATGCCGCTGTATTCACGGCCATACGCTCGATAGTCAGCGAGCCGGCCGTGGCCGTGGGCGCCGACGAACTCGACGAGCCCGACGACCTGGCAGCCATCGACGCCGCCTGGGAAGAGGCCGCGGTCGCATTCGGTCCCGGGAATGCGACCGACGGCTGTTCCGTCGACCGACTGAGAATCCAGATGCGCGCCGCCAATCGCGATGCGCGTAGTAGCGTTGCCTGACGGAGGAAAGCCATGTCCGACACAATCAACGCCGCGCTCTTTGGCTGGTATCCCTATTTCTGCCTGACCATCTTCCTGCTCGGTAGCCTGATCCGCTTCGATCGCGAGCAATATACCTGGAAGACAGGATCCTCCCAGTTGCTGCGGCGGCGTCAGCTCCGCTGGGGCTCCAATCTGTTCCACGTCGGTATCCTGATGATCTTCGCCGGCCACTTCGTCGGCCTGCTGACGCCGATCTGGGTATTCGATGCGCTCGGTGTCTCACACAGCTTCAAGCAGGGCCTTGCCATCACCGCCGGCGGCATCGCTGGCGTTGCCTGCTTCATCGGCATAGCGCTTCTGGCCCATCGTCGTCTGTTCGATCCTCGCATCCGCAACACGTCGGCGCCCGGTGACATCGCGATTTTGTTGCTGCTCTGGCTGCAGCTCACGCTTGGCCTTTCGACCATCTTCGTCTCGCTCGGTCACATGGACGGCCATGAGATGGTGAAATTCATGAACTGGGCGCAGGGCATCCTCACCTTGCGGCCGGCGGCCGCGGCCTACGTCGCCGACGTCAACCCGATCTTCAAGGCGCATCTCCTGCTCGGCATGACGATCTTTCTGGTCTTCCCGTTCACCAGGTTGGTTCATGTCTGGAGCGCGCCGGTCTGGTATCTCGGCCGTCCCGGCTATCAGGTCGTGCGCACACGCTTCGCCGAGCGCCGGTCGCCCGCGCCAGTGTCCGTGATGCGGTCGTCCGAGCCCTTGCGGCGCCCCGCTGCCGCTCCATCCCACCAGCCCGCGGAGTAAACTATGGCCGCGCTCGTCATCGATCATTCGGCCGGCCGCAAATCGTCCGAACATCCGCACGAACACCGGCCCGCAACTCCTGACACGGCGCCGTCCCGCGAACGCGTGGCGATGCCGCCGGTGACCGTCAACGGGGTGGCGATATCGCGCAAGGCGATCGCCGCCGAGGTGCAGAACTTTCCCGCCCGCAATCCCGGCGAGGGATGGCATGCCGCAACCCGTGCGCTCGTCATTCGCGAGCTGCTCCTGCAAGAGGCGCGGCGTCTCGACATAGCCGCCGACCAGCGGACCGACCAGGATGGACGCAGGGAGACCATCGAAGACGCGCTGGTGCGCGGCTTGATCGAGCGCGAGGTTCGCGTTCCCGAGGCGGATGAGGAGACGCTGCGGCGCTTCTATGAAAATAATCTTCGCCGTTTCATGACGCCGCCTCTCTATGAAGCCGATCATATTCTCATAGCGGCTCGTCACGATGATCGTGAGGCATTCGCCGCCGCGCGTAAAAGGGTGTCGTCGCTGAGATCTGCTCTGGCAGCTGCTCCAGAGCGTCTCGCGGCACTGGCGCGAGATTGCTCGGATTGCCCGTCGGGAGCCTTGGGCGGCAGCCTCGGCCAAATCGGGCCGGGCGACACCACGCCGGAATTCGAGGCTGCTCTCATCGAGCTCGTCCCAGGCGATATCTCGCAGCCAGTGGAGACGCGCTACGGCGTCCACCTCATTCGCCTGACGCGGCGCATCGACGGCCGCCAGCTTCCGTTCGAGGCCGTGCGGGAACGCATCGCGTCCTATCTGGCCGAGCACGTCAGCCGGCAGGCGACGGCGCAATACGTCTCCCTGCTTGTCGGCCGGGCGGACATCGTCGGGATTGCCATCGACGGCGCATCCTCGCCGCTGGTGCAGTGAAGGGGGAAGCAATGCTCGGAGATATCATCGCCTCACTGGAAGACCCGAAAGCGGCCATGGCAATCGTCGCCGCGTTCGAAGAACCGGCCTTGGCCGCGCGGTTGACCGCGGCCGCGGATGCATCCGGTCGTTCGCCGGCCGATATCGTCGGCTCGGCCGTTCGTAATTTCGTGGACACCGCATCCGACGATCGTTGGACGCAACTCATCGGTATCATGAACCGCGCGCAGGATCCGGGCCTTGCGGCCATGCGGGCGATTCTCGAAAAGACGCTGCCGGACGTCGCGGCATGACCGTCCCGGCAACACTGCCCGATAGCTGCCGCTGCGCAGGCCCAGGTGTCGTGCCATTCGAAACGGCGCGACGCGCAGCCATCGCATTGGCACGGCCGCTGGATGATCCGGAAATGGTGCCGTTGGCCGACGCCGTAGGACGTCTTCTGGCCGCGGCCATCGAATCCCCGCGCGCTATTCCGCCTTTCGATCAGGCGGCCATGGACGGCTATGCGATAAGCTTGGCCGGCAGGAGAGGCGTGCCTCTGGTTCTCCCTGTGGTAGGCCGCACGAGCGCGGGCGATCCGCCGCGCGTGCTGGCTCCGGGCGCTGCACACCGTGTCATGACGGGCGCGGCGTTGCCCAAGGGCGCGGACACTGTCGTCATGCAGGAGCAAACGACGCGGCGTGGCGATCTCGTGCAGTTCGCGCTCGACGCGGCGCCGGGCGCGCATATTCGCAGGGCCGGTGAGGATGTGACGCAAGGAGCCTGCGTCCTTCGTCCAGGCTGCATGATCGGCTGGCCGGAAATCGCGCTTCTTGCCGCCATTGGAATTGATCGCGTCCCGGTTGCGCGTCGCGTGCGGATCGCCATTGTCACGACCGGCTCCGAACTTCGTAAGGCTGGCGGGCCGCTTGCATCCGGCACGATCTATGACTCCAACGGGCCGCTTCTGGCCGCTCTGCTGAGCGAGCCAGGCACCGATGTGACGTTGTCGACCGTTCACGACGATACCGCGGCCATCGCGCGAGTGCTCGAAGACAGCGCGAGGGAGGCGGATCTGATCATCACCACTGCCGGGATGTCGGTTGGCGAAGAGGACCACGTGCGCGACGCAGTAATGCGTGCCGGGGGCCAACTCGAGATAGCCAAGGTGGCGATGAAACCCGGCAAGCCGTTGGTAATCGGCAAGGTGGGGGAGGCGTGCTTCGTCGGATTGCCTGGCAATCCGCAGGCGGCGGCCTTTGGCGCGCTGGTCTTCGCGCGTCCGATCGTGGCGAACCTCCTCGGTCAGGTGCCGGCGACGCGCCTCACGGCCGAGTTGACCTTTACATGTTCTTGCAAGCCGGATCGCACGGAATTGGTGCCGGTTCGCCTGGATATTGAACAGGGGCGATTGACCGCCAGCCGCAGCGGGCCGGATGGCTCGCACAGAATGATGCCGATGGTATCGGCCGACGCCATTGCGATTGTGCCCGGTGCGTCGATCCCAATTGAGCCTGGCATGCCCGTTGAAGTGCTTCCATTCAGCCGTGGAATATTTGGGAGATAGGCCGATGGTTTTGGATATCGCCGCGCCAATCCCGCTGCATCGGAGCTACCCCGCGCCTGCTGGCCGACTGGCAAAGTACAAACTGAAGGAGATTCCCTCATGCAGAGCCTTCGTCCTGACTGCCCCATTACCGCTATCGTTTATTCAAACGGCGTGGAGTTCGAAGCACTCCTGCAGGAAATGACTACCATCATGGCCGAGCGAGGCGTGCGATTGGCCGGCCTTGTCCAACTGAGCGAAAAGAAACCTGATCGGGTGAAATGCGACATGCACCTTCGGGATCTCGCTTCGGGCAAGCTCCACGGCATATCCGACGATCGAGGTCCCCACTCCCGAGGCTGTGTTCTGAATACCGATCGGCTGCTCCGCGCCTGCGAGGCCGCCGGAGCTGCGTTGTCCGGCAAGACCGATCTTCTGGTTCTGTGCAAATTCGGAAAGACCGAGGCCGAAGGCGGTGGCTTCAGGGCCCTCATCGCAAAGGCGCTGGAACTCTCCGTACCCGTGCTGATCGGCGTTCCCGTCATCAATCTCGCACCGTTCCGCGAATTTGCAGCCGATCTTGCCCGGGAAATCGAACTGCCCCGTCTGCCGTCCGATCGGCTCGCGGCGTTGGACTGTTTGCTCGACCGCAGCGTGACGGCGCGCGGCCCCTATCAAACCCTGGACGGGAGAATAGCCGGTGCCGAGGTGGCTTGAGACTATCGTGCGTTCCGTCGTCGCTGGCGGCGCCGTGGGTGTTTCGGCGGCCATCGTCAATCTGACGGGGGGCCCATCGGTTTTGATTGTCTTGGCGGCGATCGTGATAATGTTCGGCGTCTCCGGCGATTTCCGCCAGAGCTAACGCAATTCCAGGGAAACTGTGAAACGGTTTCCGACTGGACTTGCGTTAAAACAAAGAGATAGAGCGGCTCACCGTTTCCGTGAAGCGGTGAAACGATCTAGTGGTTTGCCGGCTCGGGATACTCAGTCAGCGCGGCTGCGACAGGTTCGCTCGGCCCAGCATCAGCACGCGGGCCACCGCGCAGCGCCACATAGATCGCCGGGATGACCAGCACCGTCAACAGCGTCGACGACGCGAGGCCGAACAGCAACGAGATAGCCAGCCCCTGGAAGATAGGG
Source organism: Mesorhizobium sp. M4B.F.Ca.ET.017.02.2.1 (assembly GCF_003998955.1). Classification (NCBI taxonomy): domain Bacteria; kingdom Pseudomonadati; phylum Pseudomonadota; class Alphaproteobacteria; order Hyphomicrobiales; family Phyllobacteriaceae; genus Mesorhizobium; species Mesorhizobium sp. M4B.F.Ca.ET.017.02.2.1. The sequence continues at coordinate 43,035 of NZ_RZOF01000008.1, forward strand.
TCGGTCAGGATCACCGCGGCGCCGATCATCGCCGCGAGCGCGGTGAGCAGGATCGGCTTGAAGCGGATAGCCCCGGCTTCGAGCAGCACTTCGAGCAGCGGACGAACCTCGCTCCGCGCATGACGGATGAAGTCGACAAGCAGGATCGAGTTGCGGACGATGATGCCGGCAAGCGCGATGAAGCCGATCATCGAGGTGGCCGTGAAGGGCGCGACGAACGCCCAGTGGCCAAGCATGATGCCTATCAGCGTCAGCGGGATCGGGGTCAGGATCACCAATGGCAGGCGGAAGGAGCCGAACTGCGCGACGACCAGGATGTAGATGCCGAGGATCGCCACCATGAAGGCAGCGCCCATGTCGCGGAAGGTTACCCAGGTCACTTCCCATTCGCCGTCCCACAGGAGCGTCGGCTTCGATTCGTCGTCCGGCTGGCCATGCAGCGCAATCTGCGGCTTTGGCAGCGCGCCCCAGTCCGCCTTGGCAATCGCATCGTCCACGGCGAGCATGCCGTAGACCGGCGCCTCAAACGCCCCGGCCAGCTCGCCCATCACCATCTCGGCCGGCCTGCCGTTGTGGCGGAAGATCGGGTAGGAGGCCGGCTCCTGGCTCACCCGCACGACGTCGCCAAGCTCGACAACGTCGCGCGCGCCGGGAAGCGCGTTGGCGGCAACCGGCGTGGCCAAGGCACGCTGATCGACCACGCCATTTGCCTTGGACAAGGCGATGCGGATCGGGATCGGCAGGCGCCCGCCGCCTCGGTGCGAGTAGCCGACCGTGGTACCGCCGTAGAGATAGCTCAGCGTGTCGTACACATCCGCCTGCTCGACCTTGTAATATTCCAGGTTGTCCTGGTCGATCGAAAGCCGGAGCCGTTCCGGCTGGTTGTGGAAGCTGTCGTCGACGTCGACGATGAACGGGATGCTGGCGAAGGTCTCGCGAACCTTGGCCGCAACCGCGCGGCGGGTTTCGGCGTCCGGGCCGTAGATTTCGGCCAGCAGCGTGCCGAGCACCGGCGGTCCCGGCGGCGGCTCGACCACCTTCAGCACCGTGCCCGCGGGCATCGCCATGCCCATCAAGCGCTCGCGTAAGTCGAGCGCAATGGCATGGCTGGCGCGGCTGCGGTCTCCTTTGGGAAGCAGGTTGACGGCGATGTCACCCTGTTCGGGGCTCGATCGCAGGTAGTAATGGCGCACCAGGCCGTTGAAGTTGAAAGGCTCGGAGGCGCCCGCGTAGGTCTGGAACGACACTACCTCCGGCACGGAGGCCAGGCGATTTGCGGCGGCCTGGAGCAGTCGGTCGGTGTCCTCGACCGACGAGCCCTTGGGCAAGTCCGCCACTATCTGGAGTTCGGTCTTGTTGTCGAAGGGCAGAAGCTTGACCGTCACGTGCTCGGTGTAGATCAGCGCCATGGACGCAATCGTGGCAATGCCCACGACCAAAAGGAACGCCCAGGCTCTGAGCCGCGACTTCAAGATCGGTCGCGCCACCGCGATATAGATCCGCCCCAGCACGCCGCCCTGCGCGCTGCCGGCGTGGCCATGGGCGCCGACCCGATCCTTTCCGCCGAGCTTCATCATCAGCCACGGTGTCAACATCACCGCGACGAAGAATGAGAAAAGCATCGCGGCCGAGGCATTGGCCGGGATCGGGCTCATATAGGGGCCCATGAGGCCGGAGACGAACAGCATGGGAAGCAGCGCCGCCACGACGGTCAGCGTCGCCACGATGGTGGGATTGCCGACCTCGGCAACTGCATCGATCGCCGCCTGGGCGCGCGAGCGTCCGCCGTCCATCGCCCAATGGCGCGCGATGTTCTCGATGACCACGATGGCGTCGTCGACGAGGATGCCGATGGAGAAGATCAACGCGAACAGGCTGACACGGTTCAGCGTGTAGCCCATCACGCGCGAAGCGAACATGGTCAGCAGGATGGTCGTGGGTATCACGACGGCCACCACCAGCGCTTCTCGCCAGCCGATGGCTACTGCGATCAGCAGGACGATGGAGACGGTCGCCAGGCCCAGATGGAAGAGCAGTTCGTTAGCCTTCTCATTGGCCGTCTCGCCGTAGTTGCGCGTCACGCGCATTTCGACGTCGTTGGGGAAGATCTGGCCGCGCACCTGCTCGAGGCGCTTGACGATCATATCGGCGATGACGACCGCATTGGTGCCCGGGCGCTTCGCGATCGCCACCGACACGGCCGGCGCGCGCTCGAGACCGGTATCGGACTTAATGATATTGGTGACGCGGTTCTCAGCCGGTGACGTCGCGAGCACCACGCTGGCAACGTCGCGGATATAGACCGGCCGCCCGTCGCGAGCCGTGAGCAAAAGGTTGCCGATCTCAGACAAAGCCTGCAGCGTCTGACCGGCCACCAGCACCCGCTGATTACCCCGGTCGCGGACCGTGCCGATCTGGAAAGAGCGGTTGGCGCCCGCGATCTTGCCCATCAACTGCTGCAGCGTGATGCCATACAGCGAAAGCTTTTCCGGATCCGGCTCGACCTGGATCTCATCGGGCTGCTCGCCAACGACGTAGGTGAGACCGATATCGGGAAGCTTTGCGACCTCGACCTGCAGCTCATGCGCAAGACGCGTCAGGTCCGCCGAGGAATACCTCGCCGCCACCTGCGGCGCCGGCGTCAGTGTCACCACCACTATGGCAACGTCGTCGATGCCGCGCCCAACGATCAGCGGCTCTGGAATCCCGACGGGGATGCGATCCATGTTGGCGCGGACCTTTTCGTGGATGCGCAGGATCGCGGCATCCGAACTGGTGCCGACCTTGAAGCGGGCGGTCACCAGCGCGCCATCATCGGTGGTTTGGGAGTAGACGTGCTCCACGCCGTCAATGCCCTTTATGATCGTCTCCAGCGGCTCGGTCACGAGCTTGGCGGCATCTTCGGCCCTCAGGCCGTTTGCGGAGACGTGGATGTCGACCATAGGCACGGAGATCTGCGGCTCCTCCTCGCGGGGCAGCGTGACCAAGGCCACAAGCCCAAGCGCCAGCGCGGCCAGCAGGAAGAGAGGCGTCAGAGGCGATGCGATGAATGAACGGGTAAGCCACCCGGCGATGCCGAGTTTCATGGCAGAGCGACCTTGTCGCCATCGGCAAGACCACTCAGGATCTCGATGCGTGGCTGGCCGGCATCCTGGAATGTGCCACCCCGCACCACAGTGACGTCAAGCGGCCCATCCGCCGTCTCGATTGTGACATAGTCTATACCGTGGACGATCCTAAGGGCCTCTGGCGGAACGCCCAACATGGTCCGCTTTGCGACCGGTATGGACACGAGGGTGCGCTCGTTGACGAAATAGGTCCCGATGTCGGCGACTTCGACGTCGGCAATCACGCGACCTTTCTCGATCTCCGGGTAGACCTTTGCGATCCGGCCTTCCCCAGCCTTGACGAAGCCGGCATTGGTACCCGTGCCGCGTTCGCCGATATCGACGCGGGCGCCTTCCGTTATCTCGACGGCGTGCCGTTCCGGCAAAGACAGGCGCAGGTAATACTGGCCCGATGCCACCCGCGCGATGGGTTCGCCCGCCATTATCACCGAGCCGGCGGCCACGGGAACCGTCAGCACCCGGCCGTCGGCTGGGGCCAGGATATCGCCTTCCCGTGTGCTTTGCTCGATGACCGCCCGCTCGGCAATCGCAGCCGCGAGCTGGTTCGTGACGACATCGAACTGCGTCTTTGACGCGTCGACCCGGCTTTGGGCGGCAGCACCCTTGGCCAGTCGGTCCTGTGCGCGCTGCAGCTCGGTGGGGGCATTGTCGAGTCGCGACT
>NZ_RZOF01000090.1:0-18750 GCF_003998955.1 Mesorhizobium sp. M4B.F.Ca.ET.017.02.2.1
GCAACCTGGACCAGACGATCGGCAGCTTCGACAGCACCATGGTGCCGAACTGCCGGCGGCGGTTGACGATGCGGCCGTCGCGCCGCTCGCTGGCATCCATGTCGAAAGCCGGGCCGTAGACCCAGTGGTAATCGGGCAGCAGTCGCGACAGAATTTCCGGCTGGTCGTCCTCGTTGGTCCGCTGCCAATGCCGCTCGACCTCCTGCAAGGCGATGATGTCGGCGCCGTCGACGACGCGCGCGGCGCGCGCCAGATCGTAGCGGCCGTCGCTGCCGAACCCGTACTGGATGTTGTAGCTGACGAGCTTCATTGATTACCCGGCTCAACTTTCGGCGATGGCACTAGCGGTTCCGTGATGGTGTTGCAATGTACCGCAATGGCGACGGGGCTAGGCCAGGAGGAGTAAACCGCCTAGGTCGTCAGCGGCTGGAACCGCCCCGCCGGCGACGCCGCTAGTTCCGACCAGTCGATTTCCTCCTCCAGCCGGTGATAGGCCTCGTCGCCGATTGTGCCGTTGCGGCGCAATTCCTCCAGCGCGTCGCGCTGGCGCTTGATGGCATAGAGGCGCAGCCGGTCATATTCGGTCGCCGCCTGGGCGTCCTCAGGGTTCTCGGCGACCCGGCGCTGCGCCTCATACTGCTCGCGCACCACTGCCGCCGCGGCCGACGTCTTGTGGTTCAGGACGTCGAGCGCGGCCTGCATGACGGCGACGCGCGCCTCGGCCACCTCGCGGTCTATCGTCGTATCCGGTTCGAAGTCGAGTACCCTGAGCAGAGGCTTCAGGCTCATGCCTTGCAGCACCAGCGTGCCGAGAACGACCGCGAAGGCGGCAAGCACGATCGGGTCACGCCCCGGGAAGCCAGCCGGCAGCGCAATCGCCACCACCAGCGTCACCAGTCCCCGCATGCCGCACCAGCCGACGAGCACGGCGCCGCGAAATGTCGGCGCATCGCGCTTTTTGTCTTCGCTGTCGACGCGGGCAACCCATCGCATGACCGCAACGTAGCTCGCGACCCAGACGAGGCGCGCCCCGATGACGACGGCCAGCACCGTCGCGGCGAAGAGAAAGGCATCGCCTTGCCCGTCGCCGGAGAGCCGGCCGACGATCGAGCGTGCCTGCAGGCCCATCAGCACGAAAGCCAACACGTTCAGCACGAACACCGCCGATTCCCAGACCGAATAGGTGCTGACGCGCCTGCGCGCCGACATCAGGCGCGGCGCGGTTCGCGCAATGGTCATGGCATAAACGACGATGGTGATGATGGCCGACAGCCCGAGCCTGTCGGCAACTATCCAGACACCGAATGTACCGGCGAACTGCACCACGGTGCTGCTTGCCGCATCCTCGATGCGCGTCAGTGTCAGCAGCGAGAAGCGGCCGAACAGATAGCCAGCGACGACGCTGCCAACCGTCGACAAAAGGATCACCGGCACCGCGTCCTTCAGCATGACCGAGCCGATGGCGGCCGAAACCGCGATCCTGTAGATCAGCAGCGCGGTCGCATCGTTGAGCAGGCTCTCGCCCTGCAGGATGGCGGTGATGCGGTGCGGCACCTTGAACTGGCCGAGCACGGCGCTCGCGGCTACGGCATCGGGCGGCGCGACGATAGCGCCAAGCGCGATCGCCGCCGCGATCGGCAGCCCGGCCATCTTCCAGCCGACGAAGGCAACGACCACGGTGGTGAAGACGACAGCGCCAAGCGCCAGCAGCGCCAGCGACAGCCGGTAGCGCTTCAGGTCGCGCAGCGAGGTGTCATAGGCGGCGTCGAGGAGCACCGGCGCGATGAACAGCGCAAGCGCCAGTTCCGGATCGATCTCGATGGTCGGCGCGCCGGGCACGAAGGCGATCCCCACCCCGGCCAAGGCTAGCAGCGAAGGATAAGGTACCTCCAGCCGCCGCGACAGCGCCGCCAGCGCGACGGCGATCAAAAGCAGGACAAGGGTCAGTTCGAACAGGGCCATGAAAATGTCGTAGCGGCTGGAAGGTCGGTGGACCGGGACAAGGTGACAGGATGCCGTTGATTGTCCAGCGGGTGTTGCTTGCCTGGCAATATGCAGGCCTCAAGGCAGGCCGTAAGCGTCGGTCGACCAGTAGGGCCTTGACGCCTACCAGGACGTTCCTATTTCCGCAACGATTTGAAGGAGGGCGCCATGGCATCGGAACCGAGTTGCTCGTTCTGTGGAAAATCCGAGGCAGACGTGCTGCAGATAATTGCCGGCCCGGACGCCTTCATTTGCAACGAATGCGTCCAGCTATGCGTCGAGATCGTCGCAACACAAAATCCCGGCTGGCTGGAACAGCATCGCCAGTTCCTGGCAACGCTTGCTTTGAAGTCCTGACAGAACTCGCTGCAGCGAGGTCAGTGCAGCACCAGCATGTCGCCGGATGAGAACGAGATGTCGGCCTTCTCGCCGACCACGGGCGGTGGCGTCGTCGAATTGTTGAACGTGTCGAGCGACACCGTGTTGCCGCCAATGCCGACGCGCACCCGGATGACCGAGCCGAGGAAGTGCACTTCGGCGATCTCGCCGGAAAGGCTGGTGTCATGGCCGGGTTGCCACCCCAGCGAAATCGCCTCGGGCCTGAGCGCGAGCGACAGCGTGTCGCCGGACTTCGAGCCATTGAGCTTGCCCTCGAGCGCGACCTCCTGCGCATTGACACGCACCTTGCCGGCGGCGGCGTCGGTGACCGTGCCTTCCAGCACATTGAGTGTGCCGACGAAATTGGCGACGAACTTCGTCGCCGGCCGGTTATAGATCTCGAACGGCGTGCCGACCTGCTCGGCCTTGCCGCCATACATGACGGCGATGCGATCGGAGATCGACAGCGCCTCTTCCTGGTCGTGGGTGACGAAAATGGTGGTGATGCCGAGCTTCTTCTGGATCGAACGGATCTCCTCGCGCAGCGACACGCGCACCTTGGCGTCGAGCGCCGACAGCGGCTCGTCGAGCAGCAAGAGCTTCGGCTTCGGCGCGATCGCGCGCGCCAGCGCGATGCGCTGCTGCTGGCCGCCGGAAAGCTGATAGGGATAGCGGTCGGCCATCTGCGGCAGCTTGATGATGTCGAGCATCTCGGCGACGCGGGAATCGATGGCGGCCTTGGCCATGCCCGCCACCTTCAGCCCGAAGCCGATGTTCTGCGCCACCGTCAGATTGGGAAACAGCGCGTAGGCCTGGAACACCATGCCGACATTGCGCTGGTTGGGCTTCAGCCGCGTGATGTCCTTGCCAGCCACCACGATCTTGCCGGCGCTCGGCTCCTCGAAACCGGCGACCATGCGCAGCACCGTCGTCTTGCCGCAGCCCGATGGGCCAAGGAAGGACACGAACTCGCCCGGCGCAACGTCGAGGTTGAAATCCTCGACCACAGTCGTGGCACCGAAGGACTTTCGCACATGCTGGATGGAGAGGAACGGCTCGGCCATGGCTTTGACTTTCAGTTCGGGCGGTTCGCCGATTTCGGCGCGAAGCGGGAAAGGATCTGGATCAGCGACATGCAGCCCCAGGTGATGGCGAAGGCGATGATGGCAAGCGCCGCCGGCTCATAGGCGCGGTTGGCGCCGATATTCTGCAGATACGGTCCGAAGGCCGGCCGATTGAGCAGGCTCGCCATGGTGAATTCGCCGATGACGATGGCGAAGGTCAGGAAGGCGCCCGACAACACCGCGATCAGCACATTGGGCAGGATGACACGGGTGATGATCGTCCCCCAGCCGGCGCCGAGGATCTGCGCCGCTTCCGTCAGCGTCCTGACATCGATGGTGCGCAGCCCGGTATCGACCGCCCGGTACATGTAGGGCAGCGCCAGCGTCGCATAGCCGATGACCAGCAGGGCGTTGGTGCCCGTGTCGCTGGCGAGGAACGGCAGCGGCGAGTTTGAGCCGTACATCCGGATGTAGCCAAAGACGATGACGATGGCCGGAATGACCAGAGGCAACAGCGTGATGAACTCGACCACCGGCCTGATCTGCGGCAGACGCAGCCGGATCCAGTAGGCTGCGGGCACCACGATCAGCACGCCGAGGATGATGGTGAAGATCGCCGCGACCACCGAATACATGAATGTGGCCTGGAAGCGTTCGTCCCCCAGCACGATCTGATAGGCGTCGAACGAATAGGCGCCGCGCCGCATGCGCATCGAGAATTCGACGGTCGCGATCAGCGGAATGAAGAAATAGGCCGCGCCCAGCGCGAAGACGACCCAGGCCCAGAATCTGCCGGACTTCATTTGAGCCACCTCTCCGAGCGGGTCCGGAACCAGATGTAGAAGACATTGGCGAGACCGGTGATGACGATCATGCCGAAGGCGATCGCATAGCCGAGATGCGCGTTGTGCAGCACGTCGCCACGGATCTGCGCGTAGAGCAGGATCGGCACGATGTTGAGCGAGGAACCGGTCAGCGCATAGGCGGTGGCGATCGCCCCGAAGGCGTTGGCGAAGAGCAGGATCACGGTGCCGAGGAAGCTCGGCCAGATCACCGGAATGACCACCATGCGCCAATACTGCGCCGTGGTCGCGCCGAGCGTCGCGGCAGCTTCACCCCATTCCTTCTTCAGCCCGTCGATAGCCGGCGTGATGATGACCACCATCAGTGGGATCTGGAAGTAGACATAAGTCAGCGTCAGGCCCCAGAAGGACAGGATGTTGAAGCCGTGCGCGTAGATGTTCAGGCCGAACACGGTGTTCAGGATGACGGTGGCGAGCCCGAGCCGGCCCAGCGTGGCAAGGAAGGCGAAGGCCAGCGGCACGCCGGCGAAATTGGAAGCGACACCGGAAAATGTCAGCGTCGCCGAGCGTATCCAGTCCGGCAGGCCGCCACGCACGATGGCAATGGCGATGGCGAGCCCGGCGAAGGCGCCGATCAGCGCCGAGGCAAGGCTGACCTTGATGGAAATCCAGTAGGCGGCAACGATCGACGGCTGCGCCAGGGCCGCGATGTTTTCGAGCGTGAACTCGCCTGCGTCGTTCTGGAAGGCGCCCAGCATCAGGTAGAGCGTGGGCAGGATCAGGAACATGATCGCGAAGACGAAGAACGGCGTGACGCCGAGCCATTGCGTCGGGAGCCGCAGCCTTCGCGCCTCGGCGGGCGGCGCGGTCTTTCCCGCAATGGCCTGGTTGGAGAGCGAGAGATCGGTCATGCGCCGGCTGCCGTCTTTGAGAGGAGCCGGGCGGCCAAGGCCGCCCGGCCCTTACACTGTGTTACTTCACGTTGGCGCCGACAACGGCATCCCAGTTCTTGGTGATTGCTTCCTTGGCCTTGCCCTGTTCATCGAGGGTCGGGAAGACAGCCGATGCATAGGCCTCGGCCGGCGGCAGCTTGGCCATCACGTCGGCCGGGAGCTTGCCGTTCTTGGCGAGGTCGTTGAAGCGGATCGGGTGGCAATAGCCCTTCAGCCAGCCGATCTGGCCTTCGTCGGAGTAGAGATACTCGAGCCACAGCTTGGCAGCATTCGGGTGCGGCGCGTAGGCGCTGATCGCCTGCACGTAGACGCCGGCGACGACGCCGGTCTTCGGCACGACGACATCGACCGGCGGGTTGCCCTTCAGCGTGTCGCGGCCGGCAAGCGCGTTGTAATCCCAGGTGACCAGGATCGGCGTCTGGCCCTGGGCGAGCGTCGCCGGCTTGCCGATGACCGGCACGAAATTGCCGGCGGCGTTGAGCTTCTTGAAGAAGTCTAGGCCGGCGGTGCCGGCGGCTTCGCCAGCGGCCGCGCCACCGGAAAGGCCGGCGGCGTAGACGGCCTGGATGGCTTGGTTCGAGGCGCGCGGGTCACCGGCGAGGGCAACCGTGTTGGCATAGTCTGCCTTCAAGAGGTCGGCCCAGTCAGCCGGCGCTTCCTTGACCAGATCCTTGTTCACCAGGAAGGACAGCACGCCGTAATAGTCACCGGTCCAGAAGCCATCCGCATCCTTGGCGCTGTCCGGGATCGAGTCCCAGGTCGACACCTTGTAGGCCTGGATCAGGCCATCAGCCTTTGCCGACGGGCCGAAGGACAGGCCGACGTCGATGACGTCAGGCGCCTGCGGGCCCTTGTTGTCCTTGTTGGCCTTGATCGCCTCGATCTCGTCGCCCGAGCCGGCATCCGGATTGAGTTCGTTGATCTTGATCTCCGGATACTTCGCCTTGAAGCCATCGATGACGGCGCCGTAACCGCACCAGTCATGCGGCAGCGCGATCGTGGTGAGCTCGCCCTCCGCCTTGGCCGCCTTGACGAGTTCATCCAGCGAAGCCGCGGACGAAATCACCGACGACACCATCAGGGTCGCGGCCGAAAGGGAAAGCACTTTCCCCGTGAATTTGAACATGTGTTCTCTCCGTTGAACTGACGCCGTTGGACGCCTGCGTTGCGGTATCGTTTTCGTGTGACAGCCAGATGAAAGCTTTGTGAAACCGGCACCCCGCAGTACGAAAAAGTAAACTCTTTTTAACCGGGTGTAGCAATCGCCTCGCGATTATTTTTCCGGCTAATTATTTCCCGCCTTGTTTTTCGCCCTCTCCCCTTTCCTTTCCCCTCGTTTCCGGATCAATTCCGACGCCTGAAATCTGTCTCAGACAGCGCCGGCGATGGCGTTTTCCAGCAGCGTCAGTGCCGCCTTCTTGGTCAGCTTGACCGGGTTGCCGCCGGCGGTCGGATCGACCACCGCCATGTCGGCGATCAGCCCCTTGCGCTTCTTGTCCATGTCGAGGCCCTTGATCAGGCCGGGCAGCGCATGCGGCACCTTGAGCTCCTTGCGCAGCTTGATGATCGCCTTGGCGAAACCGTCGAAGCCGCCCTTGATGCCGCAATAGGCGGCGAGCCGGGCGATGCGCTCGTCGATGGCGTCGCGGTTGAAGGCCAGCACATAGGGCATGAACACGGCGTTGGTCATGCCGTGATGGGTGTCGTAGAGCGCGCCGATCGGATGCGACAGCGAGTGGATGGCGCCCAGCCCCTTCTGGAAGGCCGCCGCGCCCATCGCCGCGGCGCTCATCATATGGGCGCGGGCGACCAGGTCCTTGCCGTTGGCGAAGGCCTTGGGCAGGTTCTCGAACACCAGCCGAATGCCTTCCACCGCGATGCCGTCAGCCATCGGATGATAGCCCGGCGCGCAATAGGCTTCGAGGCAGTGCGCCAGCGCGTCCATGCCGGTGCCGGCGGTGATGAAGCCCGGCATGCCGACCGACAGCTCCGGATCGGCGATCACGATCGCCGGCAGGAGCTTCGGATGGAAGATGACCTTCTTGGTGTGCGTCGCCTCATTGGTGATGACGCCGGCGCGGCCGACTTCCGAACCGGTGCCGGCGGTGGTCGGCACCGCGATGATCGGCGCGATCGCGTCGGAATCGGCTCTCGTCCACCAGTCGCCGACATCCTCGAAGTCCCACACCGGCCGCGTCTGCCCTGCCTGGAAGGCGATCAGCTTGCCGAGGTCGAGCGCCGAGCCGCCGCCGAAGGCGATAACGCCGTCATGCTTGCCCTTCTTGAACACCGCGATGCCGGCGGTCAGGTTGGAATCGACCGGGTTCGGCTTGACCTCGGAAAACACGCCATAGGGAACTTTGGCGTCGTCGAGGATCTTCCGCGTCGAGGCGACGACCGGCAGTTTCGCCAACCCAGGATCGGTGACGAAGAGCGGCCGCTTGATGCCTGTGGCTGCCAGCACGTCTGGCAGTTCCTTGATGCGGCCGGCGCCGAAGCGGACGGTGGTCGGGTAGTTCCATTTGGAGATGAGCTTGGACATTTTCTGTCTTTCGAAAAATCAGATTGCTTCGCGCAGGTGGTAGGATTTCGGCCGGGTCAGATTGTCGTAGCCGATCGCCGAAAGTGCCGCGCCCTTGCCGGTGTCCTTGACGCCGGTCCAAACGAGCGCCGGATCGAGATAGTCGCAGCGGTTCATGAACACGGTGCCGGTCTCGACGCGGTCGCCGATCGCCGCCGCATGCTCGGTGTCGCGCGTCCAGATAGACGCCGTCAGCCCGTAGGGACTGTCATTCATCAGCGCGATCGCCTCCTCGTCGTTGCGCACCTTCATGATGCCGACGATCGGGCCGAAGCTCTCCTCGCGCATGACGCTCATCTGGTGGTCGACATTGGTCAGCACCTCCGGCGCCAGATAAGGCGAGCCTGCCTTGTCCTCGGCCACCTTCATGTTGACATGCGCGGTGGCGCCTTTGCGCAGCGCCTCGGCCTTCTGCTCGCGGATCAGGTCGGCGAAGCGTGCCTGCGCCATCGGCCCCAGCGTCGTCGCCTGCTCCAGCGGATTGCCGACGACATAGTTCTTCGTCTCGGCGATGAAGCCCTCGACAAACTCGTCATAGACGTTCTCGTGAACATAGACGCGCTCGATACCGCAGCAGCACTGGCCGGAATTGAAGAAGGCGCCGTCGACCAGATTGGCGACCGCATGGTCCATCTTGGCGTCGGGCAGCACATAGGCCGGATCCTTGCCGCCGAGCTCGAGGCCGAGGCTCATGAAGGTGCCGGCCGCCGCCTTCTCGATTGCGCGGCCGCCGGCGACCGAGCCGGTAAAGTTGACATGGTCGATCTTGCCGGAACCGAGCAGCCTCTCGGTCTGGCCGTGGTTCAGGACGAGGTTTTGGAACAGGCCCTTGGGCAGGCCGGCTTTGTCGAAGGCCTGCTGGAATCGTTCGCCGACCAGAAGCGTCTGCGCCGCATGCTTGAGGATGACCGCGCTGCCGGCCATCAGCGCCGGCACGATGGTGTTGACGGCGGTGAGATAGGGGTAGTTCCACGGCGCGATGACCATGACCACGCCGAGCGGCACCTTCTTCACATAACGGCGGAAGCCGTCCTTCGGGTTGGAGGCCAGGACCGGCTTCAACGCCTGTTCGGCGATCTCGACCATGTAGTTGACGCGTTCCTTGACGCCGCCGAACTCGCCGCCATAGCGCACCGGGCGGCCCATCTGCCAGGCGATCTCCGGCACGATCTCGTCGGTCATGGCGACCAGCGCTTCGAGCATCGCCAGCATGTACTTGCCGCGCTCGACGACCGGCGTCTCCGCCCACTTCTCCTGCGCCGCCTTGGCGCGCTCGACCGCGGCATTGATCGCCTGGTCCGTCGCGACCGGCCGCTCGGCATAGATCGAGCCGTCGATGGGTGATTTGAGTTTGACCGTCTCGGTCATGTCTTCCTCGCAGTTTTACAACAATCGAAAATCATGTGGCGTGGCGCCGCCCCTCATCCGCCTGCCGGCACCCTCCCCCATACGGGAGAAGGGCGAAACTCCTGCGCTGACGCCCCTCCCCCTTTCTTCGCCGGCAGAGGGTAAGGGCGAGGGGCAACGCCGACGCTAACCCGGCACCTTAGTACCGCTCGAAACCCCTGTGCAGTTCCCAATCGGTGATGCGGCGGTCGTACTCGAACTGCTCCCAGCGGGCCGTATGCACATAGTGTTCGACAACATCCTCGCCGAAGGCCTGCTTCAGCATCTTCGACTTCGACAGCGTCTCGGTGGCATCGCGCAGCGTCTTCGGGATCTCCGGCAGGCGCGAGGCCTGGTAGGCGTCACCGACGAACGGCTTCTGCAGTTCCAGCTTCTCGTCGATGCCGGCAAGGCCGGACGCGATCAGCGCCGCGAAGGCGAGGTAGGGGTTCAAGTCAGCGCCGCCGATCCGGCATTCCATGCGGATGCCCTTGGTGCCCTCGCCGCACAGGCGGAAACCGGCGGTGCGGTTGTCCTCGCTCCACATGATCTTGGTCGGCGCGAAGGTGCCGGCCTGGAAGCGCTTGTAGGAGTTGATGTAGGGCGCCAGGAACCAGGTGAACTCCTTGGCGTATTTGAGCTGGCCCGCGGCCCATTGCTGGCCGAGCGTCGACAGCGTCCATTCGGCGTTTTTGTCGAAGAACAGCGGCGTCTTGCCGTCGGCGCTCCACAGCGAATTGTGGATGTGGCTGGAGTTGCCGGCGAGCCCGTAATTGTACTTGGCCATGAAGGAGATCGACTTGCCTTCGGAATCGGCGATCTCCTTGGCGCCGTTCTTCAGGATGACGTGGCGGTCGGCCATGTCGAGCGCTTCGGCGTAGCGCACGTTGATCTCTTCCTGGCCCGGGCCCCATTCGCCCTTGGAGTTCTCGATCGGAATGCCGGCAGCTTCCATCTCGTTGCGAAGCCGGCGCATGACGCCTTCTTCCTTGGTGGTGATGCCGATCTGGTAGTCGCCGATGTAGGGCGAGGCTGAGTCGAGGCCCTGCCAGTGCTTCTTGCGGGCGGAATCGTAGGTCTCGTTGAAGAGGTAGAATTCGAGCTCGGAGGCGAAGTAGCCAATATAGCCGCGGTCCTTGAGGCGCTTGACCTGCTTCTTCAGGATGGCACGCGGCGAATGCGTGAGGTCTTCATGGTCGTGGTGGTCGAGTACGTCGCAAATCACCAGCGCCGTCTTTTCGAGCCACGGCAGCCGCCGCAGCGTCGCCAGGTCCGGCTTCATGACGAAGTCGCCATAGCCCTTCGACCAGCTCGCCGCCTTGTAGCCCGGCACCGGCTCCATATCGATGTCGCAGGCAAGCAGATAGTTGCAGCCATGCGTCTCGCCATGGGCGGAATCGACGAAATACTGGGCAAGGAACCGCTTTCCGGCGAGCCGGCCCTGCATGTCGACGATACAGGCCAGAACCGTGTCGATCTCGCCATTGGAGACCGCTTTCTTCAACTGATCGAACGAGAAATTTCCGGCCATTCCTTTGGCACTCCAGCGCTTGGTCGTTGAGAGGGATAAACGCAGCCATGGCCGGCGCGAGGCCGGCCATGGCCAAGGTTATGGAAGTCAGTGGCCGGTTTCGCCGACCGCCTGTTCGGCCGCCTGGATCGCCGCCTGGCGCGCCGCGATGATGTCGCCGAGCGGCGGACCCTGGAAGCGGTTGCGCTCGAACGCGAACCACACGATCGCCGTCAGGATGAAGAAGCCGACGGTGATGTAGAGCGCCCAGTCGTTCGGCGGCTGTATGCCGATGACGAAGATCAGGATCATCGACAGAATGGAGAGGACGCCGAACAGCATGAAGATCGCACGCCCCATGTTCCACGGGCCCATCTTGTCCCACTTCGGCGTGCCCCAGGCCAGCATGCCGAGCACGATCGGCACGGTGAAGGACAGGAACAGGAAGATGACCGTGCAGGACACCACGATGGTGTAGGCCGAGGTACCGGCGACCGAAACCAGCGTCGAACCCCAGACGAACAGCACCGACAGGATCGACGCCGTCCAGATCGCCGCCACCGGCGTGCGATAGGTCGGGCTGACCTTGGCCAGTGCCGCCGAACCCGGCAGCCCGCCGTCACGCGAGAAGGCGAAGATCATGCGCGAAGCCGACGTCACCGTCGCCAGGCCGCACAGCAGCTGCGCGACGAACACGACGAGGTAGACGAACTCCTTGATGCCGGGGCTGACACGCTGGTCGAAGGCCCAGAAGAACACGTTCCAGCCCTGCTTGGCGGCATCGTCCATGTTCGGGATCATCAGGATGAAGGCGGCCAGGAACAGGTAGCCGAAGACGGCCGACCAGATGACTGACATGACCATGGCGCGCGGCACGGAACTGGCCGCCTTGATGGTTTCCTCGGAGGTGTGTGCCGAGGCGTCGTAGCCGGTGATGGTGTAGATCGGCAGCAGCAGGCCGAGCGCGAACACCCAAGCGTTCGACACCGACGGCCAAACATTGGCGCCGGCCTCGCCCGAGTAGTTGTGGAACGTGAAGAGACGGCTGAAATCCCAGGTCTCGGCTGCGGCAAGGCAGACGATCGCGATCAGGATCGAGCCGAGGAAGATGAGATAGCCCGAGAAGTCGGTGAGCTTCGCCGTCAGCTTGATGCCCAGATGGTTGATCAGCGCCTGGGCGCCGGTGATGATGATCAGGAAGATCATCTGGTTGGTCAGATTGCCCTCGATTCCCAGCGCCGGTCCGAAGGCGCCGACGAAGAAGGTCCAGGTGCCGACATTGATGGCGCCGAGCACGGTGATCAGGCCGAGCAGGTTGAGCCAGGCAGTCACCCAGCCGGTGCCGCGATTGCCGAGGATCGAACCCCAGTGATAGAGGCCGCCGGCCGTCGGATAGGCCGAGCTGATCTGCGACATGGCGACGGCGAAGGTCAGCGAGACGAAGCAGCCGACCAGCCAGCCGATGCCGATGCCGATGCCGCCGGCGCCGGAGGTGGCCTGCGCCAGCGAATTGATGCCGCCGGACAGGATGCAGATGATGGAGAACGAAACCGCGAAATTCGAAAAGCGGCTGAGGCGCCGCTCCAGTTCCTGGGCGTAGCCCATGCTGTGGAGGTGCTTTACGTCCTCCGCCTTATCAACTTCGGTATAACCCGGTGCTGCCATTTGAAGTCCCCTTTAGTTCTTAGCTGGCCGATTGTACTGACTATCCCACTGCGCGTTGTCGGGAGCCGCTGGCCTCCTCGGGCTCCAGATCAGAAAAAATGCCGGTGAGCAGATCCGCCCATCTCCGCTGCCCGGCCTCGCCGGAGATTTCATCGTTGCGGATTTCGATCATCGCGCAGGCAAGGCCGCGCGATCGCGCATGGCGTTCCAGCGTGAAATAGACGCGGTCGGCCGGCGAATAGGGTTCGTTGACGCCAACAGTGACGCCGGCGAGCCGCTTGAGCGCTGCGATCAGGGGCGCCGCCAGCCGGCGGTCCTCGTCATGGATGATGCCGATGTGCCAGGGCCGGCTCTTGCCCTTGTAGACCGGCGTGAAGGAATGCACCGACACCAGCCGCGTTTCCAGTCCGCGCGCCAGCCGCTGGTCGATGATGCCTGCGATCGTGTCGTGGAACGGCCGCCACGACAGATCGATGCGCGTCGCGCGCTGCTTGTCCGACAGACCGGCATTGCCGGGAATGACCGTGGTCTCGCTGACCGGAGGCACGAGGTCCGGCGCATCGAGCGGCCGGTTACAGTCGATGACGAGGCGCGAGATGCAGGTTTCGACCAGCGTGGCATCGAGCGCGGCGGCCATGCGATGGGCGACGGGCAGTGCGCCGGGATCCCAGGCGATGTGGCGGGAGAGGTCCTCCGTCGGCAGGCCGAGCGTGCCGAATTCAGGCGGCAGGAAGTTGGAGGCGTGGTCGCAAGTCAGAACAAATGGGCTCGCCCCGCCGGGGTTGGTCACCCTTACGGTTTCAGGCGATGCAGGGCTGGCGGGCCGTGCTGTCTCCATAGTCAGTCGTCCCCTCGGGAGCGCTGTATCGTATGTTACGTATTTTGTCTCATTGCGTCCCTGCGGATGATTTCATACAGTTTGTCCGGCTTTGTCAAACGCGATTTCGAGGAACAGCGTCGACCGGGCCAATAGGTGGGGGAAAAACCATGATCTCCAGCATCGCCGAACTGATTTCCGACCGCATCGGCGCCATGCCGGCCGGCGAGCGGCGCGCGGCGCAGACGCTGATCGCCAACTATCCGCTGATCGGGCTTAAGACCGTCGCCGAATTTTCGGCCGCCGCCGGCGTGTCCTCGCCGACGATCCTGCGTTTCGTTGCCCGTCTCGGCTTCCAGAACTATCCGGAATTCCAGTCGGCGCTTCAGGACGAGCTGGCGGCGCAATTGCAGTCGCCGGCATCGCGCACCCTCAACCCGGCCTCGCCCGGCGGCGGCGCGGTGTCGCCGATGCTCGAGGCGACGCTCGAGAACATGCGCGAGACCTTCAGGCACCTGTCCGACAAGCAACTGGCCGACATCGCCGCGAAACTTGCCGAGCGGCGCGGCAAGACCTTCCTGATCGGCGGCCGCTTCACCGACCCGCTGGCGCGCTACATGGCCGCCCACCTCGCCATCGTCCAGCCGGACGTCTATCACCTCGCCGGACAGGAGAGCATCTGGCGCGACCGGCTGATCGACATGGGCAAGCGCGACGTGCTGGTGATCTTCGACATCAGGCGCTACCAGGACAGCCTGGTGCGCTTTGCCGAGACGGCGCATCAGCGCGGCGTCCAGATCGTTCTGTTCACCGACCAGTGGCTGTCGCCGATCGCCCGTTTCGCCCGCCACGTCATCGCCGGACGCACCGCCGTGCCCTCGGCCTGGGATTCCTCGGCCGCCCTCTTCGTCGTCGCCGAGACGCTGATCGGAGCCGTCACGAGGCAGCTCGAGGCCGACGGCGCCAAGCGCATCCGCGAACTGGAAGGGCTGCGCTAGGCAACATTTGGTCCGGCGGCCGGCCAACGTTACGCAGATTTAATGTGCACGGCAGCGGCAGAATTGCCATAAAGCCATGATATCGCGTGGCTTCGCACATTGCCGGGGTGCGTCGCTGCGTTTTTTGCTTGGGGAAACTGTAGGCGTTTTGCCGACCGGAGTGCCGATGGCCGCCTGGAAACAGATCGTTTTTGCGCTTGTGATCCTGGTGGCCGCCGCGGCCGCCTGGGTACGCTTTTTCCCCGGCGCGCATGAGGTGCTGGCACGCTGGGGCATCGAATGGGCCGATGCCGCGACATCGGCGCAGACGACCGGCGCCGTCGACCCGGCAAGGCAGGCGAGCGGTCGCGACAGCACCCGGCGACCGGCCAATGTCGTCGCCCTGCCGGCGAGCACCGCCACCATCAACGACCGCTTGCAAACGATCGGCACCGGCAGAGCCAACGCCTCGGTGACGGTCAACCCTTACAGTTCCGGACGTCTCGTGGAATTCCTGGTCGCCTCCGGAACCCATGTCGACAAGGGCCAGGTCATCGCCACGCTCGATTCCGACACCGAGGTGATTGCCGAGGACCGCGCCAAGGTCGGCCTGCAGGACGCGCAGGACAAGCTCGACCGGGTCAAGTCGCTGCGGGCCTCGAACGCCGCGACGCCGGTCGCCGTCGCCGATGCCGAGGTGGCGCTGGCCAACGCCAAGCTGTCGTTGCGCGACGCCGAGCTCGCCCTGCAGCGCCGCTCGGTCGTGGCGCCGATAGCGGGCACCGTCGGCATCCTGCCGATTTCGGCCGGCAATTACGTGACCAGCCAGTCGGCCATCGCCACGCTCGACGACCGCTCCTCGATCCTGGTCGACTTCCTGGTGCCCGAGCGCTTCGCCGCCGCCGTCAAGGTCGGCGCGCAACTGTCGGCGACGCCGATCGCCAACCCCAGCCAGGCCTATACCGGCACGGTCTCGGCAATCGACAACCATATCGACGAGGTCAGTCGCACGCTGCTGGTCAAGGCGACGATCGCCAACCCGGCGGATTCGCTGCGCGCCGGCATGTCGTTCCAGATCAGCATGAAATTCCCGGGCGACTCCTATCCGGCGGTTAGCCCGCTGGCGATCCTGTGGGGGTCCGACGGCGCCTATGTCTGGGCGGTCGCCGACGGCAAGGCCAAACGCGTTCCCGTGCGCATCATCCAGCGCAACACCGAGACGGTGCTGATCGACGCGCCGATCGTCAGCGGCGACATGGTGGTGACCGAAGGCACCCAGAGCGTCAGCGAGGGCGGCGAGGTCCGCATCGCCGGCGAGGAGCAGCGCGCCGCCGAAGCCGGCAGCCCATGAGCGGCGGCGCCAACACCGCCAGCGAGAGCGGCTTCACCGCGCTGTTCATCCGCCGGCCGGTCATGGCCCTGGTGCTGAACACGCTGATCGCGGTCGCCGGCCTTGCCGCCTTCTATGGCGTCGAGATCCGCGAACTGCCGGATGTCGACCGCCCCGTCATCACCGTCAGCACCACCTTCGAGGGCGCCGCAGCCGAGACCGTCGATCGCGAGCTTACCGACACGATCGAGGGTGCGGTCGCGCGCGTCTCCGGCGTCAAGTCGATCTCGTCGACCTCCTCCTTCGGCAACAGCCGCGTCACCATCGAGTTCAACGACGGTGTCGATCTCGACGTCGCCGCCTCCGATGTGCGCGACGCCGTCAGCCGCATCTCCAACCAGATACCGGACACGGCCGACACGCCGCGCATCGTCAAGGCCGATGCCAATTCCGAGCCGGTGATGCGACTGGCGGTCACCTCCGACACCATGTCGGTGCAGGACATGACGGTGATCGTCCAGGACCAGATCGAGGACGAGCTCGCCGCCGTCCCGGGCGTTGCCGACGTCCAGGTCTCCGGTGACCGCGACAAGATCTTCCGCATCGACGTCGACCAGAACAAGCTCGCCAGCCACGGCTTCACCGTCGCCGATCTCCGCACGGCCCTTGCCTCGGTCGCCTTCGATTCGCCGGCCGGCTCGATCACCACCACCAACCAGGACCTTATCGTGCGCACGACGGCGGACGTGACGACGCCGGAGGAGTTCGAGAACATCACCGTCGGCGGCAAGACGCGCATCCGCGATGTCGCCACCGTCACGCTCGGCCCCGACGTCGGCCAGACGGCGTTGCGTTCGGATGGCAAGACCGGCATCGGCCTCGGCATCATCCGCCAGGCGGAATCGAACACGCTGGACATCTCGACCGGCGTCAGGGCGGCGGTCGCCAAGCTGCAGGAGAACCTGCCCCAAGGCATGTCGATCAAGGTCACCAGCGACGACGCGGTCTTCGTCAACGGCGCCGTGCACGAGGTCGAGATCGCGCTGGCGCTCTCGGTCTCGATCGTGCTGATCGTCATCTACGCCTTCCTGCTCGACTGGCGCGCGACGCTGATCCCCGGCCTGTCGATGCCGGTCGCCATGATCGGCACCATCGCCGCGATCTATCTCGCCGGCTTCTCGGTCAACATCCTGACGCTGCTGGCGCTGGTGCTGGCGACCGGCCTCGTCGTCGACGACGCCATCGTCGTGCTCGAAAACATCGTGCGCCGGCGCAACGAAGGCATGGGGCCCCGCGCCGCCGCCGTGCTCGGCGCGCAGGAAGTGTTCTTCGCCGTCATCGCCACCACGCTGACGCTGGTCGCCGTCTTCGTGCCGATCTCCTTCCTGCCCGGCCAGACCGGCGGCCTGTTCCGCGAATTCGGCTTCGTGCTGGCGATGTCGGTGCTTCTGTCCTGCGTGGTCGCGCTCACCCTTTGCCCGATGCTCGCCTCGCGCATGCTGTCCAGCGCCTCGCTCCACCATGAAGGCGGCAAGGGCCTCGGCGCCCGCATCGGCGGCGCGCTGAACGCGACCTACCGGCGCTGCCTGCACGCCTGCCTCGGCGCGCCGTGGCTGGTGGTGCTGGTGGCGGTGCTTTTTGCCGGCATCGCCTTCACGCTTTTCGGCACCATCCGCCAGGAGCTGACGCCGAGCGAGGACCGCGCCGTCGTCTTGTTGCGCATCAGCGCGCCGCAAGGCGTCAGCCTCGACTACACGACCGAGCAGATGCAGAAGATCGAGAGGTTGATCCAGCCGCTACGCGATTCCGGCGAGATCCGCAGCACCTTCGAAAACGCCGGCCAGAACGGCGCCTACAACTCAGGCTTCATGGTGATGACGCTGGCGCCGTGGAATGAGCGAGCGCGCAGCCAGCAGCAGATCGTGGCCGAGATCAGCCGATTGACGAGGCAGGTGCCGAGCGTGCGCGTCTTCCCCGTACAGCCCAACAGCCTTGGCATCCGCGGCGCCGGCAACGGCCTGCAGTTCGCGCTGGTCGGCAACGACCGCAAGGCGCTCGGCGAGGCGGCCGGCGAGGTCATTGCCGAGATGCAGAAAGACCAGCGCTTCCAGACGCCACGGCTCACCGTCGACCCGACCCAGCCCCAGCTTGCCGTCGCCATCGACCGCGAACGCGCCTCCGACCTCGGCATCGACATTACCGGGCTGGCCGACACGCTGCAGGCCATGCTCGACGGCAACGACGTCGTCGACGTCTATATCGCCGACCGCAGCTATGGCGTGAAGCTGGTGTCGACGACCAACCCTATCAACGACCCGACCGACCTCGAGAACATCTTCGTGAAGACCGGCGACGGTCGCTTCCTGCCGATGTCGACCATCGCCACGCTGACCGAACGCGCCGTGCCGCCGTCGCTGACGCGCGAGCAGCAGCAGCCGTCGGTCGCCACCACCTCGAACCTGTCAGGCGACTTCGCGCTCGGCGACGCGCTGAGCCGCGCCGAGGAGATCGCCACGCCGCTCTTGCCGCCGGGCAGCCGCATCCTGCCGCTCGCCGAGGCAGCGACGCTGGGCGAGACCAACAGCGCCATGATCACCATCTTCGGCTTCGCGCTGGTCATCATCCTGCTGGTGCTTGCCGCGCAGTTCGAAAGCTTCGTCAGCGCCATCATCATCATGGCGACGGTGCCATTGGGTTTGGCATGCGCGATCTTCGCGCTCCTGCTCTCAGGGACCAGCCTCAATGCCTACAGCCAGATCGGCCTGGTGCTGCTCGTCGGCGTCATGGCCAAGAACGGCATCCTGATCGTCGAGTTCGCCAACCAGCTGCGGGACCGTGGGCTCGGGGTGCGCGAGGCGATCGAGCAGGCCTCCATCATCCGCCTGCGCCCGGTGATGATGACGATGATCTGCACCGTGCTCGGCGGCGTGCCGCTGGTGCTGGCCGTCGGCGCCGGCGCCGAGGCGCGCATTGCGCTCGGCTGGGTGATCGTCGGCGGGCTTGGGCTCGCCACCGTCTCGACCCTGTTCCTGACCCCGGTCGCCTATCTGCTGCTCGGCCGTTTCGTTACGCCGAAGACGCACGAGGAAGCGCGGCTGAAGCGCGAGCTCGAGGAAGCCGCCTACACCAACGTCGAGCCGGCGGAGTAGGTCTAGCTCTCCTCTCCCCGTCACTATACGGGGAGAGCGACTGTCTTGGCTGTCAAGCTGTTTGCCATGGTTTTTGGTCGCGGATGATGGCGTTGAGAATGGTCAGCAGCTTTCGCATGACGGCCACGACGGCGACGATCTTCGGCTTGCCGAC
>NZ_RZOF01000091.1:0-18725 GCF_003998955.1 Mesorhizobium sp. M4B.F.Ca.ET.017.02.2.1
CTCCCAATACGGCCCCTAAGCAAGCCGCCATTGGCCCCACAATTGCCGCTGGCATTGACGGTAGCGATGGTCCAAGAAGGATCACCAACATGCGATTGCCTTCCCCTATGTCCTCGATCCGCCCCCTGATCCCGCTCCTCATCGCCGCCGGCATCCTGCTTGGCGGCAACGGGCTGCAGGGCACGCTGATCGCGCTGCGCGGCGCGCAGGAAGGCTTTTCCGCCCCCGTCATCGGACTGATGGGGACCTTCTACTTCGCCGGCTTCCTGCTCGGCTGCCTGGCCGTCACCCGCATCCTGAAGGCGGTCGGCCATGTCAGGACCTTCTCGGCGCTCGCCGCCACCGCTTCGGCCGGTACACTGCTCCTGGTGCTGGTCATCGATCCTGTCATGTGGTGCGCGGTGCGCTTTGCCGGCGGTTTCTGCTTCGCCGGCCTGTTCACGGTGATGGAGGCCTGGCTCAACTCCGGCGTCACCAACAAGGACCGCGCGCGCGTGCTAGCCATCTACCGCATGGTCGACATCGGCTCGGTCACCAGCGCGCAGTTCCTGATCCCGATCTTCGGCGCCGGCGGCTTTGCCATCTTTGCCATCATGTCGATGATGATCACGCTGTCGCTGGTGCCGGTCTCGCTTGGCGACCGCTCCAACCCAACGCCGCCGGAAGACGTCAAGCTCGACCTGCCGCGCGTCTGGCGCATCTCGCCGCTCGGCTCGATCGGCTGTATCGCCGTCGGCGTCACCAACAGCGCCTTCCGCACGCTCTCGCCCGTCTATGCCGAGCAGATCGGCATGTCGGTCGCCGATGTCGTCACCTTCGTCAGCGTCGGCATCTTCGGCGGCGCCCTCATCCAGTATCCGCTCGGCTATCTCTCCGACCGCCGGGACCGGCGCTCGGTGCTCCTGGCGACCACCTGCTGCGCCATGCTTGCAGCACTGGCACTGGTGTTCCTGGCGGGCGCCGACCCGTTCCTCAACTTCGTCATCGTCTTCATCTTCGGCAGTTTCGCCATGCCGCTCTTTTCGCTGTCGGCGGCGCATGCCAACGACCGCGCCGACAAGGGCGAGTTCGTGCTGATCAACGCGGCCCTGATGCTGTTCTATTCGTTCGGCGCCATCGGCGGCCCGTTCGCGGCATCGGCGGCGATGCAGTATTTCGGACCGGGCGCCCTGTTTGTGTTCAGTGCCGTCGTTTACGCTGTGCTGATCCTCGTCATTCTTTACCGCATGCAGGTGCGCTCCGGCGTGCCGGCCGACAGGCGCAGCCCTTTCACCGCGCTCTTGCGCACATCGACGGTGTTCGCGCGGCTGGCGCGGCGCAGCGGCGATTCCGATGGATCGAGCGAGCCATGACCTTGCGGCGGCTTGACGAAAGCGCCCGCGGCTGAAATTGAAAGGGACCTAATTTTTCTTAAAAGCGATTTGATGCACGTCATCACCACCCAAGCTGAGCTCGAGAGCGCCATCGCCGCGTTCGAAAAGTCGGAATTCGTCACCGTCGATACCGAGTTTATCCGCGAGACGACATTCTGGCCAATCCTGTGCCTGATCCAGATGGCCGCGCCCGGCCTGACCGCGCTGATCGACCCGCTCGCGCCCGACATCGACCTGAAACCGTTCTTCCGGCTGATGGCCAACGAAGCCGTGGTCAAGGTCTTCCACGCGGCGCGCCAGGACATCGAAATCATCGTCCATCTCGGCGATCTCATGCCGCACCCGGTGTTCGACACCCAGGTGGCGGCGATGGTCTGCGGCTTCGGCGACAGCGTCTCCTACGACCAGCTGGTGCAGCGCATCACCGGTGCCCGGCTCGACAAATCCTCGCGTTTCACCGACTGGCGCCACCGGCCGCTCTCCGACAAGCAGCTCGACTATGCGCTCGCCGACGTCACCCATTTGATCGACGTCTACAAGAAGCTCAGCGCCGAGCTCAAGCGCGAGAACCGCGCCCACTGGCTCAACGAGGAAATGGAGGTGCTGACCTCGCGCCAGACCTACGATCCGCACCCGGAGGACGCCTGGAAGCGGCTGAAGATGCGGCTGCGCAAGCCGCAGGAGCTGGCGATCGTGCAGGCGGTCGCCGCTTGGCGCGAGCGCGAGGCGCGCGAGCGCGACGTGCCGCGCGGCCGGGTGCTGAAGGACGATGCCATCTATGAGATCGCGCAGCAGGCGCCGCGCGATTCCACCGCGCTCGGCCGGCTGCGCACGACGCCGAAAGGCTGGGAGCGCTCGGCGACCGCAACGGCGCTGCTGGGCGCCGTCACCACCGCGCTTGCCCTGCCCAAGGAGGCGATGCCGAAGCTGCCGAAGACGTTCCAGCCGCCCGAAGGTTCGAGTGCCGCGGCGGAGCTGCTCAAGGTGCTGTTGCGCATCGTCGCCGAAAAGGAAGGCGTCGCCTCGAAGGTGCTCGCCTCCAGCGACGATATCGACCGCATCGCGGCCGAGGGCGAGGATGCCGACGTGCCGGCTCTTCAGGGCTGGCGGCGCGCAGTGTTCGGCGAACAGGCGCTGAAGCTGGTGCGCGGCGAGATCGGCATCAAGTTCGACAAGCGCAAGATCGCCGTGTTCGACCTATAGCGCCAGCCGGAAGCGTTCAGCCCACGCCGGCGAGGTGCAACGCGAACAACGCCCAGGCCAGCAGCAGCACCACCGCGCCGAAGAAGAAGACGCGGCTGCGGTGGCGCAGGTTGTTGCTGCTGAGATGCACCCAGGCATGGACGTAGCGCGACAGGATGAAGATCCACGCCAGCGCAAGCGTCAGATAGTTGACGCCGTTGGTCACGAACAGCGCCAGGCACAGCGCGTGAAATAGCACCGGCAATTCGAACTGGTTGATCAGATTGTTGGCGACGGTGACGCAGGAGGCCGGCTCGGTGGTGCGGACCTTGTACTGGCCGACCTTTGCCTCGCCCGACTTGACGGCGATATACCGGCGCCGGGCCATCACGAGATAGACGATATAGACCAGCAGAACGTGCGCCAGCATCGGCCAGAAGATCGCGATCTGGCTCATGGCCGCTCGCCGCCCTGCCCGGCCCGCCGCTGATCCGCGAGGTAGAAGACCGCAATGACAACCACCGGGATCGCCAGCAGCGCGAATTTGGCGACGGTCAGGGCAGAGGCGAAGGCGAGCGAATCGGGATTGGCCGACTGGAAATCCGATAGCAGCCGCGCCACGGCGAGATTCTGCGCGTAGTCGGCAAGCGTGTAGGGCAGCACGAGCACGAACGCCAACAGCGACTGGGCCGGCGCGGCCATCGTCCGGAACTTGGCCAGCCGGCGTCCGGTGGCCAGAAGGAGGCTGACCAGGGTCAGCGACAGGAGCGCCGGGAACAGGAGGTCGAAGGTCAGATAATGCCAGACGAGGATGATCTCGCCGCCGCGCCGGCCAAGCGCGGTGAGCCAGGCCATGCCCTCATCCGGCGTGAAGCCGGCAAGGCGCATGTCGAGCGACGGCAGTCCGCCGCTCAGGCGGCGGAAATAGAAGAATTCCAGCAGGGTCATGGCGACGAAGACCGCCAGCGTGACGAACGCGAGTGCCGCGGTGTGCCGCGACAGCCGAAGCGCCGTCGCCGTCAGGTTGCGCCAAAGCGTGTAACGATCCCGTTGATCAGGCTCGGCGGCCTGATCAAATTCCGCCCGGATAGTTCGGGCTTTCGCGGGTGATCGTGACGTCATGGGCGTGGCTTTCACGAAGTCCGGCGTTGGATATGCGCACAAAGGTGGCGCGCTCCCGGAAATCGGCAAGATCGCGGCCACCGACATAACCCATAGCGGCTTTCAGGCCGCCTGCAAGCTGGTGCAGCACGCCAGCCACAGGTCCTTTGTAGGGAACCTGCCCTTCGATGCCTTCCGGGACCAGTTTCAGCGTGTCGCGGACCTCGGCCTGGAAGTAGCGATCGGCCGAGCCGCGCGCCATGGCGCCGACCGAGCCCATGCCGCGATAGGCCTTGAACGAGCGGCCCTGGTGCAGATAGACCTCGCCCGGGCTCTCGTCGGTGCCGGCCAGCAGCGAGCCGATCATGGCGGCGCCGGCGCCGGCGGCGAGCGCCTTGGCGAGATCGCCCGAATATTTGATGCCGCCGTCGGCAATCACCGTCACGCCCTTTTTGTGCGCCGTCTCGACCGCCAACATGATCGCCGAGAGCTGCGGCACGCCGACGCCGGCGACGATTCGCGTGGTGCAGATCGAGCCCGGACCGATGCCGACCTTGACGGCGTCGGCGCCGGCGTCGATCAGCGCCTGCGTGCCTTCCGCAGTGGCGACGTTGCCGGCCAGGATGCGCACCGAATTGGAGAGCTTCTTCGCCCGGGTCACCGCGTCCAGCACGCGCTGCGAGTGGCCGTGCGCGGTGTCGATGACGAGAAGATCGACACCGGCATCGATGAGGCGTTCGGCACGCTCGAAGCCGTCATCGCCGACGCTGGTGGCGGCGGCGGCGCGTAGCCGTCCCTGCGCATCCTTGGTGGCGTGCGGGTTGAGCTGCGACTTCTCGATGTCCTTGACGGTGATGAGGCCGACGCAATTGCCCTTCCTGTCGACGACGACCAGCTTCTCGATGCGGTGCTTGTGCAAGAGCCGCTTGGCCTCGTCCTGGTCGACGTTCTCCTTGACCGTGATCAGGTTCTCGCGGGTCATCAACTCATAGACCTTCTGCGAGGGGTCGGAGGCGAAACGCACGTCGCGGTTGGTCACGATGCCGACCAGCCGGCCGACCGTGTGGCCGCCGGTGCCACCGTTCTCGACCACCGGAATGCCCGAAATCGAGTAGGTGCGCATCAGCGCCAGCGCATCGGCGAGCGTGGCGTCCGGACCGATGGTGACGGGGTTCACCACCATGCCGGATTCGAACTTCTTCACCTGGCGGACCTGCTCTGCCTGCTCGGCCGGCGAGAAATTGCGGTGGATGACGCCGATGCCGCCGGCCTGGGCCATGGCGATGGCGAGCCGGGCCTCGGTGACGGTGTCCATGGCGGCCGACAGGATCGGCACGTTGAGGTCGATGTCGCCGGCGATGCGGGTGCGGATGTCGGTCTCGCCGGGCATGACCTCGGAATGACCGGGCTGCAGCAGCACGTCGTCAAAGGTCAGCGCCAGCGCGCCGGTGGACGTTTCGATGATTTTTGCCATGGCCAGTCCTTCGAACACGAAAAAGCCTGGGGAATACAAAAAAGCGCTGGACCGTTATGGACAGCGCCGACTCGTTTCTTCCCTTTCAGGATTGGCGCTGGCTGGTAACACGTCCCGCGACCGATGAAAAGCCGCTCGTTGCTTCGAACGCAAAGTGTTGCGCTCAGCCATTTGCGGGCCACCCAGGGTTGCGGCCGCACAAACGTGACAGCAATTTAATGCGACATCCTAGGCTAGGCGTGATAACCGCCCTTGCGTGTCGGCTTGCCCCCGGTCGGCGACAAGATTCGAAGCCTGGACGCGTTCCCTTGAACCGCATCATTCCGCTCATCCTGGCGGTCGCACTTTTCATGGAGAACATGGATTCGACCGTGATCGCGACGTCGCTGCCGGCGATCGCTGTGGACATCCACACCAGCCCGATCGCGCTCAAGCTGGCGCTGACGGCCTATCTGGTGTCGCTGGCGATCTTCATCCCGATCAGCGGCTGGATGGCCGACCGCTTCGGCGCCAAGAACGTCTTTCGCGCCGCGATCGCCGTCTTCATCCTCGGCTCCGTCGCTTGCGCAATATCCAATTCGCTGCCCGCTTTTGTCGTCTCGCGCTTCCTGCAGGGAATCGGCGGCGCCATGATGACGCCGGTCGGGCGCCTGGTGCTGGTACGCGCCACGCCGAAGGGCGAGTTGGTCGCGGCGATGTCGTGGCTGACCGTGCCGGCACTGGTCGGACCGCTGGTCGGTCCGCCGATCGGCGGCTTCATCACCACCTATTTCACCTGGCACTGGATCTTCCTGATCAATGTGCCGATCGGGCTCATCGGCATCTGGCTCGCCACCCGTTTCCTGCCGGAGACGGATGCCGCCGAGACACCGCCGCTCGACTTCACCGGCTTCGTGCTGAGTGGGATCGCGGCATCAGGCATCGTATTCGGCCTGTCGGTGGTCAGCCTACCCTATCTGCCGCCGGCGATCGGTTTCATCACCGTGGCCGGCGGGCTGGTTTCGGGCATTCTCTATCTGCTGCATGCGCGCCGGGCGCAAAATCCGCTGCTGGCTCTCGAGCTGTTCCGAAACCAGGTGTTCCGCTCGTCCGTGCTCGGCGGCTCGCTGTTTCGCATCGGCATCGGCGCGGTGCCGTTCCTGTTGCCGCTGATGTTCCAGATCGGCTTCGGGCTGACGCCGTTCCAGTCGGGGATGATCACCTTCGTCTCGGCGATCGGCGCCATCGGCATGAAATTCGTCACCGCGCTGATCTTCAGGCTCGCCGGGTTCCGCCGGGTGCTGATCTCGGGCTCGCTGGTCGCGGCCGGGTCGATCGCCATCTACGGCCTGTTCACCCCCGAAACGCCCTATGTGCTGATGCTTGCCATATTGCTGGTCGGCGGCTTCATCCGCTCGATGTTCTTCACCGGCGTCAACGCGCTCTCCTATGCCGAGGTGTCGGCCGAAGATACCAGCAAGGCGACGCCGATCACGGCGGTGTTCCAGCAGCTGTCGATCGCTCTCGGCGTGGCGCTGGCCGGCGGTATCCTCGAAGTGTCGACCTCGATCCATGGCGGGCCGCTGACGCTCAGCGATTTCCACACCGCCTTCTTCATCGTCGCGGCGGTGTCGGCGGTGGCATCGCTGTCGTTCATGCGGCTGGCGCCCGATGCCGGCAACGCGGTGTCCGGACATGGCCGGCTGTCGACGCCGAAGACACTGGAGCCGGCAATGTCGCCGGGGGAGTAGTTGCCCTTCCCTTCTCCCCCTGTGGGAGAAGGTGGCCTCGCGAAGCGAGGTCGGATGAGGGGTGCTGCAAGGATCACCGCGCTGAAGAACTAAGCGCCTAAAATTGCTCGATTTTCCAACGCCTCGTTTCTTCCAGCACCCCTCATCCGTCTCGGCGCTGCGCGCCGATCCACCTTCTCCCACAGGGGGAGAAGGGAAAGGTGCTAGCCTTTAAAATCCTTCGCCAGCAGATAAAGCTCCACCGACTCGTCGCGGGAGGCCGGCGGCTTGACGTGGTGGACCGAGCGGAAGTTCTGTTTCAGCAGCGACAGCAGTTCGTTCTCTGCGCCGCCCTGGAAGGTCTTGGCGAGAAAGTGCCCGCCGGGCTTCAGCACCGAGAGCGCGAAATCGGCGGCCACCTCGCACAGATGCATGGTGCGCAGATGATCGGTGCGGCGGTGGCCGGTGGTGGGCGCCGCCATGTCGGAAAGCACCACGTCCGGCTGGCCGCCAAGCGCCTCCGACAGCTTCTGCGGCGCCTCGGGGTCGAGGAAATCCATGAAGAGAACCGGGGCGCCCGGCACGGCGTCCATTTCCAGATAGTCGATGCCGACGACGTGCGGGTTCTCCGCCGTCGACTTCGTGCGCGCGGCCGCCACCTGGCACCAGCCGCCGGGCGCGGCGCCGAGGTCGATCACCTTCATGCCGGGCTTCAGGAGATGATGCTTGTCGTCGATCTCGATCAGCTTGTAGGCCGCGCGGGATCTGTATCCGTCCGCTTTGGAGCGCTGCACATAGGGATCGTTCATGTGGCGCTCGAGCCAGCGGCGCGAGGATTCCTTCAGGCCGCTCTTCTTCTTGATGCGGGTCTTGAGCACGCGAATGCCGCCGCCCGGCTTTTCCGGTTTCTTCGCCATCAGCGACCGCGCCCCTCGTTGCGCCAGACGCCATCGTCGGCCATCAGCTCGCTCAATATGCCCTCGCGCAGGCCGCGATCGGCGACGCGCAGCCTCTCCGACGGCCACACGCCGCGGATCGCCTCCAGGATGGCGCAGCCGGCGAGCACGAGGTCGGCGCGGTCGGCGCCGATGCAAGGGTTGGCGACGCGCTGCTGGAAATCCCAGCCGACCAGCTTCTCGACCATGCGGTCGACGCTTTGGCGGTCCATCCACAGGCCGTCGACCCGGCGGCGGTCGTAGCGTTCGAGGTCGAGATGGACGCCGGCGAGCGTCGTCACGGTGCCGGACGTGCCGAGCAGGTGGAATTTCGGACTGGCGAGCACATGTGCCAGCCGATCGCGCCCGTCGAAGGACTTCAGCCGCGCCGCCACATCCTCGACCATGGCGGTGAAGGTCTGGCGGGTCACCGTGCGGCCGCCGAAACGTTCGGCCAGCGAAACGACGCCGACGGGAAGCGATGTCCAGGAGACGATGTGGCTGGCCAGCCGCGGCGAGCGGTGGCCGGTGAGGTCGATCAGGGCGATCTCCGACGAGCCGCCGCCTATGTCGAACAGCACCACGCCCTGGGTGTCGCGCTCGACCAGCGAGCCGCAGCCCGATACCGCCAGCCTGGCCTCGGTCTGGCGGTCGATGATCTCCAGCTTGAGCCCCGCCTCGCGCTCGACGCGCTCGAGGAACTCGACACCGTTTTCGGCGGCGCGGCAGGCTTCCGTGGCGATCAGCCTCGCCTTCCTGATCTTGCGGTTGCGCAACTTCTCGCCGCACACCTTCAGCGCCTCGACGGCGCGGTCCATCGCCGCCTGGCCGAGCCGGCCGGTGGCGGTCAGCCCCTCGCCCAGCCTGACGATGCGCGAGAAGGCATCGATGACGCGGAACTGGCCGTGGCGCGTCGGCACCGCGACCAGCAGCCGGCAATTGTTGGTGCCGAGATCGAGCGCGGCGAAGACAGGCAGTTCGTGCTGCGGCGGACGCGGCCCACTTTGCATCGGCCTGCCCTGCACGGCAGGTGGAGGCGGGGCTGGTGCCGGCTGCGCGGCTGGCGCACTGGCGCCGGGCGCCGGTTGCCCCGCTGTGGCGACCTGATTGTCGTCGCGGGCGAAAACCTTGCGGCCGCGCCGGCGTTTGCGGCGCTTGCGGGTCTTGCCTTTCTGCTGCTGGGCGTCGCCCGGGGCATGCCTGCCGCCCGGCCCCGCATGGCGGTCATGATGCCGCCCCGCGGATGAGCTCGCCGAATCGAGCGGCGAAGCCCTGGACACACCCACTTCCGGCGCACGGGCGCCGGTGTCGTGGTCTTCCACTGTCGTTCCTTCCGGCACCGCGCGAACCGGGGAACGGACGCTGCAGGCGCTTTCATTGTTTCAAGTTGCGGCCAGACTAGCAGCGCCACGTCGGATCACCAAGAGCGCAAAGGCGATTTTTGGAAACCGGCGCCAGCGGTGCGATGTCTTGCCAGTTGAATAGCCGGCTTCGATCAGGCATGTCTCAAATGAGGCGGACAGGAAACGGGAAGCGGGCTACAGCCTGGACTATGAGCTGCAACGCATGACGACCACGCCATGAACTGGAGGCGTTACATCTGGCCGGTCATCGGCATTGCGGCGGTTGTCGCCTCGCTGCTTTTGCTCTGGCACGAATTGCGCGGCATCTCGATCGACGACGTCTGGGCCGGCATTATCGCCATCCCGGCGCGCGGCTGGATCCTGGCGGCGCTGAGCTCGGTGATCGCCTATGCCTCGCTCGCCGGCTACGACCACATCGCGCTGCTCCACCTCGGCAAAAAGGTGTCGTGGCTGTTCGTCACGCTGTGCTCCTTCACCACCTATGCGCTGTCGCACAATATCGGCGGCTCGGTGTTTTCCGGGGCCGTCATCCGCTACCGCGCCTATGGCACAAGGGGGCTGACCGGGCAGGATATCGGCATTCTGGTGGCGATCTGCTGGTTCACCTTCGTGCTGTCCAGCATATTCGTCGGCGGCCTCGTGCTGGTGCTTGAACCCGAGGTCATCGATCGTTTCTCCGGCACGCCGCATCACGGAATGGCGATCGCCGCCGGACTTGCCATGTTGATCCTCGTCGGCGCCTATGTCTTCGGCAGCTGGCTGCATCTGCGGCCGCTCAAGATCGGTGGCTTCCAGCTGCACTATCCGGCGCTGCCCATCGTGGCGCGGCAATTGCTGATCGGCCCGGTCGAACTGCTGGCGGCGGCGGCGATCATCTTCTTTGCCCTGCCGGCGGCGGGCAATCCCGGCTATTTCGTCATCCTCGGCGTCTTCCTGGTGTCATTCTCGGTGGCCCAGATCTCGCATGCGCCGGGCGGGCTCGGCGTCTTCGAGGTGGTCTTCCTCGCCGGCCTCTCGCACATGGACCCGGTCGGGGTGCTGGCGGCGCTGCTGGTGTTCCGGCTGTTCTACCTGATCATCCCGCTGCTGATCGCGCTTTGCGTGGTGCTGTTCTTCGAGCATTCGCAGCTTGGCCGCAGCGAGAGCTGAGCCGCCATTTTCGTCGCGATGTGGCCGAGCGATCAAAAGCTGCGATTGAAACGCGGCGCGGGGTTGACTATTTTCCGGCGGCGGCTACAAGGCAGCGCTCGCGGCGCATAGCCGCCCGCTTCGCACGGTCCATCACCGACCGCGCCTGCTGGGGAATAGGTTAACGGTAGACCCACGGACTCTGACTCCGTTAGTCCTGGTTCGAATCCAGGTTCCCCAGCCAAGCTCATTTCCTGACGACGGATGCCGCCAGATGATCAGGCTGAGAGGTTCAGCTTTGATCCGGCCCTGGCCTTGAGGCTGCCCCGCCGCGCAATCAGGTGATTTGTCAGCAATTTCTCGTCGATTGGTTCCGACATGAAAAACCCCTGGGCGCCGTGGCATTGTTCGGCGATCAGGAAGGCCAGCTGTCCTTCGGTTTCCACGCCTTCGGCCATGACCGTCATGCCGAGCGAGTTGGCGAGCGCGATGATGCCGCCGACAACGTCCTGCTTCTTCCTGGACGATTCCAGATCGTTGAGGAAGGATCGATCGATCTTCAGCTGATTGAGGTCGAGATCGGCAAGATAGCCGAAGCTCGAATATCCCGATCCGAAATCGTCGAGCGCCAGGCTGACCCCGAGTTTGCGAATTTTCGCCAGCGTGTTCAGCGCATCCTTGCTTTGGATGAAGACCCCTTCGGTTATTTCCAGTTGCAGGCGCGCCGGCGGCAACCGCGTTTGCTGCAGCACTTCGACGAGGTGCACGAAGAATGCGTCGGCCTGCAGGGTTTTGCCCGAAACATTGACGGCGCAGATGAAATCGCCGGCCGAAACCGGCACCCACCGAACGGCCTGCGCGCAGGCCTTGCTCAGCACGACCTTGTCGATTTCCAGGATCAGATCGCTGCGCTCGGCGGTCGGAATGAACGAGTCCGGCAAACGGACCGTTCCCGAAACGCGGTCGCGCCAGCGGACCAGGGCTTCGGCGCCGATCATGCGCCCGCTCGCCAGTTCGAACTGCGGCTGCCAGACCAGGAACAACTCATCGTCGTCGAGCGCTTGCTTGATCGCTGCCTCCTCGCCGAGCTGCAGGTCGATCT
Organism: Mesorhizobium sp. M4B.F.Ca.ET.017.02.2.1; assembly: GCF_003998955.1. NCBI lineage: Bacteria > Pseudomonadati > Pseudomonadota > Alphaproteobacteria > Hyphomicrobiales > Phyllobacteriaceae > Mesorhizobium > Mesorhizobium sp. M4B.F.Ca.ET.017.02.2.1. Next base: position 11,369 of record NZ_RZOF01000091.1, read on the forward strand.
GGCTGAGGATCGCGGGCGAGAAGGTCACAAAGCCGGACCGCCCTTCTGCTTTCGCGGCATAAAGCGCGCTGTCGGCATTGCGCAACAGTGTGGAGATGTCCGCGCCATGATCCGGGAAGGAGGCCATGCCGATGCTGGCGCCGATGCGCACCTGATGCCCGTCCAGATCGGCAAACCGGTTCAATTGCTCGCGCAGCCGGTGTCCCAGATCGTCCGAAGGCCCGATCGCCATGATGGCGAACTCGTCTCCGCCCAGGCGGACGGCGGCCACTTCGTCCGGCCGCTCGACCGACTGCAGGGTTTCGGCAACGGTCTTCAAGAGCATGTCGCCGATGTGATGACCGAACGTGTCATTGACGCTCTTGAAGTGGTCGAGGTCGATCAGGAACAGCCGGAGCTGCTGGCCGGACAGCCTTGCCCGCTCCAGCAGCCCGTCCCTGTTGGCCGACATCCAGGCCCGGTTCTTCAACTCGGTCGTCGCGTCCCGCCAGGCGAGAAATTCGAGCTTGCTGATGGTTTCCCGACGGCCGATGAGAAGCACGGCGGTTCCGATCGCCAGCGCCGACAACACCGTCAAGGCAAAGGCGATCTGGTAGTTGAACCTGTTCAGGTTCGTCTCCGCGGCATAAAGATCGACGTTAACCTCCTCGCCATATTTGTAGTACTCGTCGTTCATCCGCGCGACGATCTGGTCGAGCTCAATTCCCAGTTGCCTGAGGCCCTTTTCATCCAGAGGCAGACCTGCCTGGATGATGACATCGATCCGCTTCACCGCATCCTTGACCTGCGGCACTATACCCGCGTAGGCGGGGATTTCGCTGATTGTGTCGCCGCCGTCGATCCGCTCGAAGCGGATGTAGACCAGATCGTTTGCGGCCGACAGCTGTTCCAGGCTTTCCGGCGAACCGTCGGCCAGTTGCGCAAGCGAAACCATATCCCGCAGATGCGTCACGTCGCGTATGGCAATGTGGAACTCGCGGATGGCGAAGAAGCCGAAACGCGGCATCGCGCTCTCCACCTTGCTGACGCTCGTGAAGAGCACCGCGATCAAGATCGCCGAGCAGACGGCCGCCGACGCCGCAGCGGCGACGTAGGTTATGGGAACCCGCCAGGCTTTGCTTCTAGACCACATGGCCGAAAGTCACGAAGGGGTTCAATTGCCCGGCGCGATCGTCTTGATCAACCAGATCCATCGCGGTTTGCGAACTGGCGTATCGAAGGCCGGATAGTCGTCGAGAGGATAGATCAGCCGCGTCGGACCCTGCGTGCGCCGGGTCAGCAGCTCGCCGTCCTGGCGCGTGGCAAGAAGCAGCGGACCGTCCGTCCAGTCCTCCTTCGGGATTACCTGCACATAGTCGTCCGCCGCCCGCAGGACGACCGACGATTCACCCTCCAGTCCGACCAGCTTGACCACATCCCTGAACAGCACACCCTGAAACGCCAGTTGCCCCTTTTCGAAGGGACTTGGCGTGGAAACGCTGTAGAGGCCGAGCTTTTCCAACTGGCGCAGCGTGACAGGGATCGACTCGCCGTTCTTCTCGACCTTGAATGCGACGGTGTCGGGCGGTTCCGGATATTTGGCGGGCTCCAGGGCGAATGCCGGCAGCACGCCGATTGCCGAAACGAACAGAATGATCAGGGCCCGATGAAGTGCAGACAAACGCCTCTTGAGGATCGACACAACGCAGTCCTTCCATTTCCATGGCCAGTACCAACCGTTGCCGGCTCGCCGATACTGTCGGCGGAGCTGCCATCCTTCCATCGATTGTTTATTTTTCAGTTAGCTTTTGGTTTCAGATGCCCGTCGTTGCTGGTCATCGATACGGGCTAACCATCACATATCGAAAGCTTTTCGAGACCGGTCGGCGGGCAAGCAACCTTGCACGCTACTCCGCCGCCTGCACCCTGCCGGCTGCGATGATGGCGCGGATTTCGGCGCGACAGGAGCCGCAGTTGGTGCCGGCCCTGGTCGCCTCGCCGATGGCCTCGACGGTTCCGCAGCCGGCCCCCACCGCCGCCGCGATCTGGTTGGCGCCGATGCCGAGGCAGGAGCAGACGATGGCCCCGATATCGGGCCGATCGGCGCCGGCACGACCGGCGACGATGCGGAAGCGCTGGCGCTGGCCGGCATGGGTTGCATCGAGCTGCTCGGCGGCCCAGCCGCGCGATACGGCGACCGGTCCCGGCGCGACGAACAGTGCGCCGGCAAGGCGTTCGCCGGCGAAGGCGGCGATGCGATGCTGGCCGGCGTCGCGGTCGTGATAGGCAAGCATCTCAACATCAGGCGATGCGCCGAACAGCGACTGGGCAAAGCCGGCCCAGTCGATGTTCTCGTCGGCGACGGCAAGCTCCACCCGCCAGCCGCCCTTGCAGCGCGCCACGGCCCAATAGTCGGCGGCGATCGTCTCGGGGCGATCCCGCATCACGGCGAAACCAAAGGCCGCCGCGGCGAATTTCTCGATGCGCACCGCGACATGCTTCAGCGCCGGCTGGCCGGAGATCGGGTCGGTGAGCGGCGCGGTCAGCGCGTCGAGGCGCCCTCTGGCCGCGAACTGGTCGGTCCAGTGCATCGGCGCGAAGACGCTGCCGCGGCGCTGGCGGGTCGTGATCAACGCGCGCACCAGGACGGCGCCGCGCGGGCTGGATATGCGCACGATGTCGGCGTCGCCGATGCCATGGTGCTGTGCATCGGCCGGATGGATTTCGACGAAGGGCTCGGCGATGTGCTGGGACAGGCGCGGGCTTTTGCCGGTGCGCGTCATCGTGTGCCAGTGGTCGCGGATGCGGCCGGTGTTGAGGATCAGCGGGTAGTCGGGCGTGGTGCGGGTGTCGGTTGAGACGCGGATCGGGATGAAGCGGGCCTTGCGGTCGGGCGTGTAGAAGTTGCCGTTGGCGAAGAAGCGAATGGGCTGGCGCCCGGTCGTACCGACCCCCTCTGGCCTGCCGGCCATCTCCCCCTCAAGGGGGGAGACTAGCGGCACTGCGGACTGCGCCCACTCTCCGACTTTGGAGATTGGCGAAGGTCGAGGTGCGGGCTGATCTCCCTCCTTGAGGGGGAGATGGCCGGCAGGCCAGAGGGGGTCGCCTGCGACAGTCTCGGCCTCGTTGGCAGAGACTGAGACTTCACCTCCGACCCCTCTCCGGCTCGCTTGTCTCGCTCCGCTCAACGCGCTCTCCGACCCTCCCCTCAAGGGAGAGGATAAGGCCGGTGCTGGCCATTGGAATGGCGCCAAATCCTCATAGCCCTCAGCATTGATCCCGGCATAAGCGCCGATATCAAAATCCCGCGCGCCATCATTTTCATAACCCGACAGCGCGGCGTGCTCGGCGAAGATCTCGCCCGGCGCGGCATGGGAAAACGCCTCGGCAAATCCCATCCGCTTCGCCACCTCGGCAACGATCCACCAGTCCGGCCTCGCCTCGCCGGGCGCCGCCAGAAACGGCCGCTGGCGCGAGATGCGGCGTTCGGAATTGGTGACGGTGCCGTCCTTCTCGCCCCAGGCAGTGGCGGGCAGTGACACATGGGCGTGGCGCACGGTGTCGGTGCCGGCCAGAACGTCGGACACCACGACAAACGGGCAGGCCTTGATCGCGGCTTCCACCGCATCGGCGTCCGGCATCGAATCGACCGGGTTGGTGGCCATGATCCACAGCGCCTTGATGCGCCCATCGGCCACCGCGTTGAACATGTCGACCGCCTTCAGGCCCGGCTTTTCAGCCAGGGTCGGCGCGTTCCAGAAGCGGCGCACGCGGGCGCGATGCGCTGGGTTCTCGATCTCCATATGCGCGGCCAGCATGTTGGCCAGGCCGCCGACCTCGCGGCCGCCCATGGCATTGGGCTGGCCGGTCACCGAGAACGGCCCTGCCCCCGGCTTGCCGATGCGGCCGGTCGCCAGATGGCAGTTGATGATGGCATTGACCTTGTCGCTGCCTTGCGAAGACTGGTTGACACCCTGGCTGTAGACGGTGACTGTCTTCTCGGTCGCCGCGAATAGCGCGTAGAAGCGCGAAAGCTCGTCCTCGCTCAAACCCGTGGCGGCGGCAATGCCGGCGAGATCGAGCGATGCGGCGGCCGTCAGCGTCTCCTCGAAGCCTGTCGTATGCGCGGCGATGTAGTCGCGGTCGAGCGCTTCGTTCTTTGCCAGATGTTCCAGCAGGCCGGAGAACAGCGCGGTGTCGCCATCCGGCGCGATCGCCAGATGCAGGTCGGCGATATCGGATGTCATGGTGCGGCGCGGATCGACCAGGACGATCTTCATCCCGGGCCGCTTCTCGCGGGCCGCGGCGATGCGCTGGTAGAGCACGGGATGGCACCAGGCGAGATTGGAGCCGACGAGCACTATGAGATCGGCCAGCTCCAGATCCTCATAGCAACCCGGCACCGTGTCGGCGCCGAAGGCGCGGCGATGCCCGGCGACCGAGGAGGCCATGCAGAGCCGCGAATTGGTGTCGATATTGGCCGAGCCGACAAACCCTTTCATCAGCTTGTTGGCGACGTAATAGTCCTCCGTCAGCAGTTGGCCGGAGACATAGAAGGCGACCGCGTCCGGCCCATGCTCGGCGATGGTGCGCGAGAAGGTCGAGGCGACGAGGTCGAGCGCCTCGTCCCAGCCGGCACGGCGGCCGCCGATTTCGGGATGGAGCAACCGGCCATCGAGGTCGATGGTCTCCGCCAGCGCCGAGCCCTTCGAGCACAGCCGGCCGAAATTCGCCGGATGATCAGGATCGCCGCGGACGGTGACTTCACCGTCCGCGGCGATCTTCGCCAGCACGCCGCAGCCCACCCCGCAATAGGGGCAGGTGGTCCTCACCTCGCGCGCTTCGTCGATCTCCATGGGGTCAGGCCGCGCGGCTGGCCAGCGCTTCCAGCGCCAGGAACAGACGCTCGCCTTCCCGCTTGACCGGGATGGTGCGCACCGCGCCCTCGTCGGCGCCGAGCGCCTTGCCGGTCTCGAGCGAAATCACCCAATTGTGCAGCGGGCATGTCACCGCGGCGCCATGGACGATGCCCTGGCTCAGCGGTCCGCCCTTGTGCGGGCAATGGTCCTCGATGGCGAAGACCTCGTCGTCGGCGGTGCGGAAGACAGCGATCTTGCCTTGCGGGGTGGCGACGCAGCGCGCGCCACGGCGAGGGATGTCGGCGATGGTCCCGATAGCGATCCAGGTCATGAATGTCACTCCGCCGCCTCGGCAAACCCGACCGAGGCCATCGGCCGGAATTCGTGCTTGTCCTTGCCGGAGACGCGTTCCGACCACGGATCGACCTGGGCGAATTTCTGCGAGAAGACGAAGCGGTCGTAATAGGCCTTGCGCTTCTCGCCGTCGTCCATGATCTGGCGCTTGATCTCGGCGATGCCGACGCGCTTGGCCCATTTGTAGATGCGCTCGAGATAGCGGGCCTGCTCGCGGTACATCTGCGTCAGCGCCACGATGTGCTCCAGCGCCTCGTCTTCGGTCTTGACCAGGCCGAGCACCTCGGTGCCCTTGATGTCGAGACCGGCGGCACCGGCGAAGTGGATCTCGTAGCCACTGTCGACGCAGATCACGCCGACATCCTTGCAGGTCGCCTCGGCGCAATTCCGCGGACAGCCCGACACCGCCATCTTGACCTTGGCCGGGGTCCACGAGCCCCACATGAATTTCTCGATGCGGATGCCCAAGCCGGTCGAATCCTGCGTGCCGAAGCGGCACCAGTCGGAGCCGACGCAGGTCTTCACGGTGCGCAGGCCCTTGGCATAGGCATGGCCGGAGACGAAGCCGGCCTGGCCGAGATCGGCCCACACCGCCGGCAGGTCCTCCTTGCGGATGCCCAGCATATCGATGCGCTGGCCACCGGTGACCTTGACCATCGGGATCTCGAACTTGTCGACGACGTCGGCGATGGCGCGCAGTTCGGAGGCGCTGGTGACGCCGCCCCACATGCGCGGCACCACCGAATAGGTGCCGTCCTTCTGGATGTTGGCGTGCACCCGCTCGTTGATGAAACGCGACTGGTAGTCGTCGGCATATTCGTCGGGCCAATCGCAGACGAGATAGTAGTTGAGCGCCGGACGGCATTTGGCGCAGCCACAGGAGGTCTTCCACTCCAGCTCCTGCATCACTGCCGGAATGGTCTTTAGCCCCTTGGCCTTGATCAGCCGGCGCACCTCGTCATGGCCGAGCGTGGTGCAGGAGCACATCGGCTGCACGGCTGCCGGGTTGTAGGTATCGCCGAGGGTCAGCACCATCAGCTTCTCGACCAGCCCAGTGCACGAGCCGCAGGAGGCAGACGCCTTGGTGTGCGCCCTGACATCGTCGAGCGAGGTCAGGCCCTTGCCGGTGATCGCACCGGTGATCTTGCCCTTGCAGACGCCGTTGCAGCCGCAGATTTCCGCATCATCCGGCAAGGCTGCAACGGCCGCCATAGGGTCCAGGGGGGCACCCCCCTGGTATGACTGGCCGAAGATAAGCGTGTCGCGCATCTCCGAAATATCGGTCTGCTTCTTCTTGAGGTCGTTGAACCAGGCGCCGTCGGCCGTTTCGCCATAGAGCACGGTGCCGATGATGCGGTCGTCCTTCAGCACCAGGCGCTTGTAGACGCCAGCCGAGGCATCGCGCAGCACGATCTCCTGGCGGTCGTCGCCATCGGCGAAGTCGCCGAGCGAGAACAGTTCGATGCCGGTGACCTTGAGCTTGGTCGGCGTGTCGGAATGGACGAAGGCGGCAGCCTCGTCGCCGGCAAGCTGGCTGGCGGCGACGCGCGCCATCTCGTAGAGCGGCGCCACCAGGCCGTAGACCATGCCGTTGACCTCGGCGCATTCGCCGAGCGCGAAGATGTCGGGGTCGTTGCTGCGCATGCCGGCATCGACGACGATGCCTCGGTTGACGGCGACGCCCGCGTCCTTGGCCAGCGCCGCGTTCGGCCGGATGCCGACCGCCATCACCACCAGGGTCGCCGGGATGATCGTGCCGTCGGCAAGCTCGACCTGCTCGACCTTGCCGTTGCCGGTGATGGCTTGCGTGTTGGCCTTGGTGATGACCTTGATGCCGCGTTCCTCCACGGCGCGCTGCAAGAGGTAGCCGGCGGCGGGATCGAGCTGGCGCTCCATCAGCGTCGGCATGACATGCAGCACGGTGACGTCCATGCCTTGCGCCTGCAGGCCGGCCGCGGCCTCCAGCCCGAGCAGGCCGCCGCCGATGACCACGGCCTTGGCCCGCGACTGGGCTGCAAGCATCATGGCGCGGACGTCGTCGAGATCGCGATAGGTCAGCACGCCCGGCAGGTTGTTGCCGGGCACCGGGATGATGAACGGCACCGAGCCGGTGGCAATCACCAGCTTGTCATAGGGTTCCGTCACGCAATGGTCAGAGGGTACGC
>NZ_RZOF01000092.1:0-18628 GCF_003998955.1 Mesorhizobium sp. M4B.F.Ca.ET.017.02.2.1
GCCGCAACGTCGTCATCGACAAGTCGTTCGGCGCCCCGCGCATCACCAAGGACGGCGTCACCGTCGCCAAGGAAATCGAGCTTGAGGACAAGTTCGAGAACATGGGCGCGCAGATGGTCCGCGAAGTCGCTTCGAAGACCAACGACATCGCCGGTGACGGCACCACGACGGCGACCGTTCTGGCGCAGTCGATCGTCCAGGAAGGCCACAAGGCGGTTGCCGCCGGCATGAACCCGATGGACCTGAAGCGCGGCATCGACCTCGCCGTGACCGAAGTCGTCGCGGCGCTCGGCAAGGCCGCCAAGAAGATCAAGACCTCCGAGGAAGTCGCCCAGGTCGGCACGATCTCGGCCAATGGCGACGAGTCGGTCGGCGCCATGATTGCGGAAGCGATGCAGAAGGTCGGCAACGAAGGCGTCATCACGGTTGAAGAAGCCAAGACCGCCGAGACCGAGCTCGAAGTCGTCGAAGGCATGCAGTTCGACCGCGGCTATCTCTCGCCCTACTTCGTCACCAATGCCGACAAGATGGTTGCCGATCTCGAGGACGTCTACATCCTCCTCCACGAGAAGAAGCTCTCCAACCTGCAGGCCATGCTGCCGGTGCTCGAGGCTGTCGTGCAGACTTCGAAGCCGCTGCTCATCATCTCGGAAGACGTCGAAGGCGAGGCCCTGGCCACGCTGGTCGTCAACAAGCTGCGCGGTGGCCTGAAGATCGCCGCCGTCAAGGCGCCGGGCTTCGGTGACCGCCGCAAGGCCATGCTGGAAGACATCGCCATCCTCACCGGTGGCCAGGTCATCTCGGAAGACCTCGGCATCAAGCTCGAGAACGTGGGCCTCAACATGCTCGGCCGCGCCAAGAAGGTGTCGATCTCCAAGGAGAACACCACCATCGTCGACGGCGCCGGCAAGAAGGCCGAGATCCAGGGCCGCGTCGCCCAGATCAAGCAGCAGATCGAGGAGACCACCTCGGACTACGACAAGGAGAAGCTGCAGGAGCGTCTCGCCAAGCTGGCGGGGGGCGTCGCGGTGATCCGCGTCGGCGGCGCGACGGAAGTCGAGGTCAAGGAAAAGAAGGACCGCGTCGATGACGCCCTCAACGCGACCCGCGCGGCCGTGGAAGAAGGCATCGTCGCCGGCGGTGGCGTGGCCCTGCTGCGCGCTTCGGGCAACCTGAAGGCCACCGGCGCCAACTCCGACCAGGCCGCCGGCATCAACATCGTGCGTCGCGCGCTGCAGGCTCCGGCCCGCCAGATCGCGGCCAACGCCGGTGCTGAAGCCTCGATCGTTGCCGGCAAGATCCTGGACAACAAGGGCGCCACCTTCGGCTACAACGCCCAGACCGGCGAATATGGCGACATGATCGCCATGGGCATCGTCGACCCGGTCAAGGTCGTTCGCACCGCCCTGCAGGACGCGGCCTCGGTCGCCGGCCTCTTGGTCACCACCGAAGCCATGATCGCCGAGGCTCCGAAGAAGGAGTCGGCTGGCGGCATGCCCGGCGGCATGCCCGGCGGCGGCATGGGCGGCATGGGCGGCATGGACTTCTAAGAAGTCCATAAAGCACGCCCATCAACTAACAATGCTCAAGCCCGCAAGCGGGCTTGAGTGGCGGCATGGATTTCTAATCCAGCCTCTCTCGCGAAGCATACGGAAAGGGCGCCGAAAGGCGCCCTTTTTCGTTGTCGCTAACGCTGCCTCAGCGAAGGCCCTTGCTGCTCTAAGTCCTGCATGCTGACTCTTTCCTGAGCAAATTGGCAACCAAATCAGCTATTTCGATCAAGCGCTTGTGACGCGAGCCAGAAATTGTAGGACAATAAATTTTAACACATTCACGGTTACTAAAGAACGGAGCACCGCAAGGTTGCTCGAGATTGCAGCGTTCTTCAGGTCAGCCTCATGCAGATTTTCCGGCGGTTTTCGCGTAGCCGCGACGGCAACGTCCTCATCATCTCGGCCCTGGTGCTGCCGCTGCTCATCGGCATGGCGGCGCTGGTCACCGAATATGGCGGAGCCCTGGTCGAGCGCTCCGACAACCAGCGCATCGCCGACCTCTCGGCGTTTGCCGGCGCGCTTGCCTACAACGCGACGAAGTCCACCGATCAGATGAAGGCGACGGCGGTCAATGTCGCCGTCCTCAACGGGGTGCCCGCGGCCGACGTGCAGGCCTCGCTGGTGACGTCGCCGAAGACCAGCGGCATGAAAGCTGTTTCGGTGACGATCAACACACCGAAATCGCTGATCCTGGCCCGGGTGCTGCAGGACCGCCAGCAGTTGAACATCCACGCCAACTCGATCGCAGAAGTCGGTGCGGCGGCGTCGACACCCGGCTGCATGCTGGCGCTCGACGGCACCCAGACCGGCATCACGCTTTCCGGCGGCACCAAGATCAGCGCGCCGAAATGCACGGTCTCGTCGAACAACACGGTGACGGTGCCTTGCGGAACGACCATCTCGGCGATCGGCGTCAACTACAATTCGACGACAGCACCAAGCCAGCCCTGCAGCGGCATCACCGGCACGATCTCCAAGAAGTACACGGCCGATCCGCTGGCCGGCAACACGGCCGTCGCCGCCGCCGTCGCCCGTATCACCACCGTGGCGGCGCTTTCGACGACGAGCGCGCCGACGGCGCCGACCACCCCCACCGGCAGCGATATCGCCTTCGCGTGGAACCAGAGCTCGACGCAGAGCCAGGCAACCACGCTCGGCTGCACGGCCAGCTGGGCATCGGCGACCTCGACCTGGACGCTGAATTGCGGCAGCAAGACCACGGTCAACCTGGGCACCATCACCATTGGCGGTGGCATCAACCTCAATTTCGCCACCAGTGGTGCTGCGAGCACCGTCTACAACATCGCCGGCGACCTCACGACCAGCGCCACGACCAAATTCGGCCCCGGCACCTACAATTTCGCCAAGACGCTGACCACGGCCGGAACCACGACCTTCGGCGCCGGCACCTACAATTTCGGCAAGCAGGTGACGACCGCCGGGATAACGACGTTCGGCGCCGGAACCTTCAACTTCACCAAGGGCCTGACGACCGGCGGCGGCGCCACCACGACCTTCGGCGCCGGCACCTTCAAGATCGGCATCAGCGACAACACCTGCGGCGGCACCGCGCGTGTCAGCCTCTGCAACACCAGCACGCTCACCTTTGGCGGGCCGAGCACGTTCGAGCTGCCCGGTGGCTTCAACAACACCGGCGGCGCGACGCTGACCTTCGGCTCCGGCACCGCCAACAGCTACAAGATCGGCCCCGGCAGCAATGGCGATGCCATCACGCTCGGCGGCGGTTCCAAGACTATCCTGGCCGACGCCACCAGTTCGGGCGTGTTCCAGGTGGTCGGCAATGTGAACGGCGGCGGTGGCGGCAGCTGCTTTGTCGTGCCGGCCACGGCGCAGCACGACATCGAAGGCAACTTCATCGGCTCGGGCGCCATCCTGCTCGGCGCCGGCATCTACACGGTGGACGGCTATTTCGCGCTCGGCGGCAGCGGAGGCGGCAGCGCCAGCTGCGGCGGCTCGACGATCAGCATCAGCGGCACCGATGTGACGCTGGTGCTGTCGGGCAAGGCCAAATCGAGCTCGGGAAGCTGCAACGGCTATGTCTTCTGCGTGGCGGCCGGCTACAGCAACATCGTGCTCACCGCGCCGCAGACCGGCGCCACGGCCAAGCTCGCCGTGATCGGGCCGACCTCGACCTCGGTCACCGCCGGCGCCACCTTCGCCGAAGGCGGCTCCAATGCGCAGATCTCCGGCGCCTTCTATTTCCCCTATGGCCCGATCATCATGAACGGCGGCTCCAGCGTGCTCGGCTCGGCCACCGACGCCACCAAATGCCTGCAGATGATCGGCTCGCGCATCACGCTGTCGGGCGGCACGGCCGCTGCGAGCGAATGCATCGCCGCCACGAGCGCCTCCACCGCGAGCAAAGTGAGCTTGGTCCAGTAATGATTTCAAACATCCTTCGCCGCCTGCCGCGCTTGTTGCGCGGCTCGGCCCTCGCCCGCTCCCTCTGCCGCGATCGATCCGGCGTCTCGGCGGTCGAGTTCGCGCTGGTCAGCCCGGTGCTGATCACCATCCTAGCCGGGACCGTCGATATCGGCGCTTCGCTCAAGGCAAAATTCGATCTGACCTCGGCGATCTCGGCCGGCTCCAATTATGCCCTGCTCGGCGCCGACAAGGTGACCTCGACCGGCGGCGCCACGCTCGCCGCCAACATCATGGCGGTGGTGACCAGCGGCCTCAGCGGCACCGGCGGCACCATCAAGGTGGTGGTCAACAATGGCGCGTCGATCACCTACAACGCCAGCACGGCCACCGCGAGCCAGAGCGGGACGGCATCCAACGCCGACCTCTGCTATTGCCCGACCGTTTCGGGGACCACCGTGACCTGGGGCACCTCGGTGACCTGCAGCGCCGCTTGCCCCAAGGGCGGCATTTCCGGAAAGTTCGTGGCCATCACCGCAAGCAGGCCGTTCGCGCCGCTGTTCGGCGGCCTCGGCATCGTCAAGAGCGGCAACATCGGCGTCGAGGCCATGGTGCAGCCGCAATGAAGGGCCTGTCGTCATTTCTCCGCGACAGGCCCGGCGCCAATGCGGTCGAGTTCGCGCTGCTTTCGGTGCCGCTGCTGATGGTGCTGTTCGGCACGGTGGAGTTCGGCCGCATGTACTGGGTGCAGCACGCGCTGCAGGAAACCGCGACCTCGGCGGCGCGCTGCGTTGGCGTGCTGCAGAGCGGGTGCACGAAAAGCGGCGTCTACAACTCGGCCAGCACCGTCAGCTACATCAGCACCATGGCCGCGACCGACGGCATCGCGCTGAGCGGCAGCAACATCACCGTCAACAACAACACGACCTGCTCGGGCCTCAGCGGGTTTTCGACGGTGCGGATATCCTACACATTCTCGACCGTGCTGCCGACCTTCCTGACCGCGCTGGCCAATGGGCCGCTGCTCAGCGCAACGGCCTGCTTCCCCAACCAGGGCGCCTAGAGCGTTTCTCCATTTCACGGAGACGGCGAACCGCCCTATCTCTCTGCTTTGACACAATTCCGGAGGCGCATGAACTGCTCTAAACGGTAGCTTCCTCGCGCTCCGCCGCCTTGCCGGCACACACCGCCGCCTCCACCAGCGCCGTCACTTCATCGGCCACGGCCGTGAGCGGCCCGTGGTCGCGGGTGGCTCGGGCGATCACCATCAGGCCCTCGAGCGAGGATTCGACGAGCAGCGCAAGCGCCTGCGCGCGCCGCTCGGGCACCCCTGCCCTGACGAATGCCTGGCGCAGCAGGCCAATCCACTGCTCGAAGGCCGAGCGGCACAATTCCGCCAGCTCCGGTGTTGGCGAGTCCAGCACCACAGGCGCGATCGGACAGCCGAGCGAGAACTGGTTCTCCTCCAGCATGGTAGCCACCGACTGATAGATGTGGCGGACCGATACGGCCGGGTTGTCTTCCGCCGCCAGCGCAGCACCCAGCCGCTCCGTCACCTCGGCGACGCTAGCGCGCGTCACCTCGATGACCAGTTGGTCCTTGCCGCCCGGAAAATGGAAGTAGAGCGAGCCGCGGGGGGCCGCGCTGGCGCTCAAAATGTCGTTCAGCGAGGTGCCGTGATAGCCGCGCTGCCTCAGCAGCAGGCCGGTCGTCTCGAGTATGCGGGCCCGGGTGTCGTTCGCCATGTCAACCTCTGTCAGGAGCAACCATTATAGGCCGTGCGCAGAATATGACAATCGGTCTACATAATATGCAGATCGGTCTATATATTCACTCGTCGACCCAGGAGGACACGATGACAATTCGCGAGGCTTCGGCCGAATGGCAAGGCGCGCTGAAGGAAGGTTCGGGCCGCCTGCGGCTTGGCAGCGGCGTCTTCGAAGGCGCCTATTCCTTTCCGTCGCGTTTCGAGAATGGCCCCGGCACCAACCCGGAAGAGCTGATCGCCGCGGCGCATGCCGGCTGCTTCTCGATGGCTCTGACCTTTGCTCTCGGCCAGGCGGGTTCCCGTCGCGCGGAACATCCGCACCATTGCCAGGGTGCATCTCGGTGCGACTGCGGCGGGGCCGACGATCACGCGCATCGACCTCGAAACGGAGGCGGAGGTCGCGGACCTCGCGCAAGACGAATTCGAGCGCCTTGCCCAATCCGCCAAGGCCGGCTGCCTCGTCTCGCGCGCGCTGGCCGGCGTGCCTCAGATCAACCTCAGGGCGATCCTCGTCGGTGCCGGACAATGACCTCAGGAGAAAACGCAATGAAACCCGATAGCATCATCGACATCCACCCAGACGACCAGTCTCGAGAGACGGCCGAGATCATGCGGCGCTTCAACGACGTGTTCCAGCGCCACGACCCGTCGGCGCTGGCCGAACTGGTGGGCGAGGACTGCGTGATCGAAAACACCGTGCCGGCGCCCGAGGGTGCCCGCCACACAGGTGGCGAGGCGTGCGTCGGGCTATGGAGGGCGATCGCAACCGAGGCCGGCACGCGCTTCGACCTGGAAGAAACCTTCGTCGCCGGCGAGCGGGCGACGATCCGCTGGCGCTACTGGATGGCGGACGGCAATTCGCTGCGCGGCGTCAACCTGATGCGCGTTGCCGGCGGGCGCATCGTCGAGGCGATGGGATATGTGAAGGGGTAGCGCCGATTGGCGCTACCGGTCCGTCAGCGCCAGCTTGGCGCCGAGCATGACGAAAGCGCCGGCGAAGGTGCGGCGCATCCAGGTCAGCACCTTCGGCCGCGACACGACATGGCTGCGGATCGAGGCCGCGAAGATGCCGTAGCCGGCGAAGACGAAGAAGGTGACGAGCATGAAGACGCCGGAGAGCTCCAGCATCTTCGAAAACGCGTTCGGTTCGGTGGTGCTGACGAATTGCGGCAGGAAGGCAAAGAAGAAGATCGACAGCTTCGGATTGAGGATGTTGATCAGGATGCCGGACGTGATCACCTTGCCGGCCGAGCGCGGCGCGACGTTCTCGTCGACGCTGAGGCCGCCCTTCTCCTTCAGCGTGTTCCAGGCCATGTAAAGCAGATAGGCGACGCCCAGATATTTCAGCGTCTCGAAGGCGACAGCGCTGGTGTGCAGCACCGCGGCGAGGCCAGTGATGGCGGCCGCCATATGCGGGATGATGCCCAGCGTGCAACCGAAGGCGGCAATGATCGATGCGCGAGCGCCGCGCGAAAGGCCGGCGCTGAGCGTGTAGAGAACGCCGGTGCCCGGCGAGGCGACGACGATCAGCGTCGTCAACAGGAATTCGATGCTCATAGATCCTCCGCAGCCCCTGCCCGGCGCGGAAGGTATCGGGCCGCTTGAGGCGGGGCAAGCGGGCGCGAGCTAATCTCCCCCGCAAGGGGGGAGACGAACTAGCGGCAGCCCATGCGCGGCACGCGCCATCAGGCAGTCGTCGCCGCCGGGCATGCAGGCGCGGCAGACATCGGGGCGGAGCTCATAGATGCCGCAGGCCGTGTGCTTGCCGATCTCGCCGGAGAGCGCGGAACAGCGCACGCCCTCGCAGCGCATGCCGGACAGGTCGGCCGACACGAATTTCTCCGGGATGCGATCGAGCTGCGCGTCGTCTTCCGTCGAGAAACGCGGCCATTCGGCCGAGTAGGAACAGCAGGCGCCGCAGCTCTGGCAATCAAAGACGACGCCTTCAGCGACACCTGTCCAGCCGAGGCCGCTGGCAAAGCCGGATGGCCAGTTCGAATCTTCGTGATCGGCCTCGTGCGGCAAAGCGCTATTTCTTCTTTTTGGTCTTGCGAGGCGGCGTTTCCGCCGACCCGTCGAACAGGTCGGTCGCGGCCGGCTTATCGGCCTTCGGCGCGGCGGCCGGCTTGGCCGGCTTGGCTGCAGGCGGAGACGCGGATGGAGCCTTGGCGGAGAATTTGATGGCCATGTCTTTCCTTGCCGTGAGCATGGGGTCGCGCGGCACTGCGCGTCGATCGACGAATCCCAGCCGGTCCTAGCACAGATCGGCGCCGCGGAAACGGAAAAGGCCAGCCTTGCGCCCGGGTGCCGCACAGTCGCGCTGACAGAGGCTGCAATTTTTCTTCGCCGGCTGTGGAACCGATGCCGAGGTCAGCCGTTATGGTGATGTCGTCGGTTCATGAGAGCAATCTCAAGTTTTCGGACGGCAAAAGGACGCCCCCACGCAATAAACCGCGCGAGGGGCGTTCTTTTATGGCGCTCACATGATCACGCTCATCATCGGCAGCACCTCGTAGCGGAAGCCGCGGCCCGACCGCACAACCGGATCGGCATCGGTCACCGCCCTCGCCTCGGCTTCGGTGCCGACGCGAAGGATGCACAGGCCCCAGGGCCCGGTCGGGTCGGCGACCGGGCCAGCGATCATCATTCTCCCCTCGCGAAGCTGGGTCCGCAGATAGTCGGCATGGCGGCCCATCAGTGCCCGCTCCTCCTCAGTCAGGGTGAAGGCGAAATCCGGGCGCGGCGGGATCAGCCGGCAATGGAACACGCCGGACGGCTTGATGCCTGCCTCGGCGGCGAGGAACTGACCGAGCCAGCCCAGCACCCGCTCCCAGCCGAAGCCATGGTCGCGGCAGGAGTCGTGGCGCGCGCCAAAACCCTCGTGGCGCAGCGTCAGCCGCGTTCCGGTCTCCACCGGCTCCAGCGTGTAGGTGACGGTCGTCACCTGGTCGCCGTCCCACGGCGCCCTCCAGGTCATCACCAGGCGGTGCGGCGGCTCGACCTCGACATAGTCGCCCTGGACGTGGAAATCACGGCCGTCGGCGCCCTTGCCTTCGGAGCGCCAGGCGCCGCCCGGCCGGACGTCGGCGGTGTGCTTCGTGGTGCGGTACATGTCGTCCGCACCCCACCAGAGCGGGATCTGGTCCGCGGCGGTGATCGCGCGGAACACCCGCTCCGGCGGCACGGCGATCGTCACCGTGGCCAGGATGGTGCCAGCCGACACGTCGGCGATCGCGCGTGGTCTGTCGTTGCCCGCCAT
This sequence comes from Mesorhizobium sp. M4B.F.Ca.ET.017.02.2.1, assembly GCF_003998955.1. Taxonomy (NCBI): domain Bacteria; kingdom Pseudomonadati; phylum Pseudomonadota; class Alphaproteobacteria; order Hyphomicrobiales; family Phyllobacteriaceae; genus Mesorhizobium; species Mesorhizobium sp. M4B.F.Ca.ET.017.02.2.1. Next base: position 8,963 of record NZ_RZOF01000092.1, read on the forward strand.
CACTCTTGCTCCAGATAGGATTTCAGATTGCCGAGGCTCGCCTGCCAGAAGTCGCGGTAGGGCAGGATCCAGTCGGCGACGTCCTTCAGTTCGGCCGGTTCCAGCCGATAGAGCCGCTCGCGGCCGTACTTCTGCTCGGAGACGACGTTGAGCTCGCGCAGGATGCGCAGGTGCTTGGAGATCGCCGGCCGGCTCTGCGAAAAGGCCGCGGCCAGTTCGTTGACCGGCGCCGGACCCAGCCGCAAGCGGTCGAGGATGGCGCGGCGCGTCGGGTCGGCGATAGCGCGGAAAACGGAGCGGTCAGGATCAGCTTGCGGCATAATACGTATCCATTTGGTTACGTATTATGCCGAACCGGGATGGTGGTCAATTTTCTTCACCCGATATGTCGTTGCCGAGGCTGAAAGCCCATGCCGAAACCGCCCCGGCCGTCGAGGATCGCCTTGAGCCTGTCGGAGGCCCTCCTAGTGGTCAGTCCTGTTCGTGAGGACCGGGCTCCGGCCACGGTTCCTTCGCCGCCTCCGCGTACCAATGCCGCATCGCCGGTGTCGACAGCACGGCGTCGACATAGGCCCGCGTATCGGGCGCGAGTTCCCCGCCATAGGTGTCGAAGCGGGTGATGATCGGAGCGTACATGGCATCGGCCGCGGTGAAATGGCCGAACAGGAACGGGCCGCCCTTGCCGTATTCGGCGCGGCATTGCCGCCAGATCGCCTCGATGCGAGCCCGCTGGACCTCGCCCTCGGGATCGAGCGGCTTGTGGCTCTTCGGCCGGCGCAGGTTCATCGGCCAGCCATAGCGGACCTCGCGAAAGCCGGAATGCATCTCGGTCGCCACCGAGCGCGCCAGGGCGCGGGCGCCGAGATCGTCCGGCCAGAGCTTTTTCTCGGGATAAAGGTCGGCCAGATATTCAAGGATCGCAAGGGTTTCCCAGACGATCCTGCCATTGTGATTCAACACCGGCACCAGGCCGGTCGGCGACACCTTGGCCAGATTGGCAAAGGTCTCCGGCGTGCGCAGGCGCACAAAACTCTCCTCGAACGGGATCTCCAGATGCCGCATCGCCACCCAAGGCCTGAGCGACCAGGAGGAGAAACATTTGTTGCCGATGAAGAGCGTGAATTCAGCCAAGGCGGTTCCCCTGTTTTCCCGCCACCTTAGTGGCGCGCGGCGAAGCGGCAAAGCGTTTCGCTGACGATATTGCCATCCAGCGCCTTCGCGCGGCTCGCTTCGACTGTGCGGAACCGGGAGGCACATCAGCCCGTTTCTCTCGCGATTGGATCTCCGGGAGATGCGGAGATGGTGAACATCGACCAGATTGCGGGCCTGGCCAAGCAGATCAAAGGCTCGATCCGGCAGACGGTTGGCAAGGCCACCGGAAACCGTCCGATGCAAATCAGGGGCATCGCGGACAAGGCTACGGGCAAGGTGCAGAAGGCCTGCGGCGACATGAAAGCCGTGATCAAAAAGGCGATGTGATTTGGCAGGCCTTCGCGGTCATGCCTGAAGCGCCTTCGTGAACGCGTTGGTGAAGACAACCTCGCCATGGTCGCCGGCCGCTTCGCCGAGCACCACGTCCATGCTGTCGCCGGTCACTCGCGCCAGCGCGAAGCCGCCCATATAGGCGGCCTCCGGCTTGAACAGGTCGAGCCCGTCGCGGCGGTAGATCATCGGCACCTCGTGCTGATGGCCGTGGAAGATTGCGATGACGTTGTAGCCCTTGAGGGCCGCCAGCAGCGCCTGGCGATCCGCCTCGCCCCACCAATGCGGTGCGCCGGTGCCGCCGTCGTCATAGGTCCGCTTGGCCGGATCCCAGCGCTCCGTCGAAAAGATGTCCCAGCCATAGTGCTGGAACAGGACGACCGGGCGGCCGTCGCCGGCATAGGTAGCCAGGTCCTGCTTCAGCCATGGCAGGCTGCTCGGCGCTCCATGGCCGGTGTCGCCGGCGAAGCGGTGCGTCTGGACGAGATGCAGGCCGCCCCAATCCCAGGAATAGCAGTCGGTGTCGACGTCATAGTCGGTCGCCGGCACCGGCGGCTTGAAGAACACGCCGGCGCGATGGTTGACCTCGACATAGTCGCGCAATTCGCGGCGGTACCAGTCGACATGCGGCGGCGAGCCGTTCTGGTCGAGGTCGTGGTTGCCGAGCCCGACATAGACGGGCATGTGGACGCGGTCTGGGCCGATGCCCTGCTGGTAGCGCTGGCTGAACTGCAGCAGCTGCGTGCCCTCGCTGGGCTCGGTGACCTGGCCGCCGCCGTCGTCGGTGATGTCGCCGCCGGTGACCAGGCCAAGCGGCGTGCCGATGCGGCTGCCGGCCGAACGCAGGCCGGTGGCGACACCGCCGATCTCGGCCGGCCATTGCTTGTCCGCGATGCCGTTCAGCGCGGCGACGCTGCGCAGCAGCGCGGCATCGGTCTTGCCCTCCTGCAGGCAGTTGGGGCTCAGCCCGCTCGCCATGCGGCAGGCATGGATATCGGCGATGAACAGGAAGGTGGCGTCGATCGGCTGGATGCGCTTTCCGGTCTGGCCGTATGCCTGGCGACCAAAAGCGCCGGCCGCCGCAAATCCCGCCATCCGCGCCAGGACAGCGCGACGGGAGATCGAATGGGTTCGGCTGCGATTCATCATGGCCGAGATTCAGCACAGGCGGCGCCCGGCCGTCCAGTTCCCTCCCCGACCCGCCAAGCATCGACATGGCGGTATGGGTCTGGCAGTCTTGCGCCTTCAACTTGAGCGGGAAGAGGAAGATTCGATGAAAGCCGCAACGATCGGCATGGCCCTGCTTGCCACGGCGGGCACCGCGCATGGCGCCGAATGCGTCGATGCCATGACCGCCAAGACCGGCTTCGTGCTGGAGATGCCGGGCGTCCGCAGCGAGTTCCGGCCGGCGGCCGGCGGCATGGTTTCGGTCGCCAACACATACCAGTCGGAATCGCCGCAGACGCAGTATCTCTATGCCGGGCTGATCGAGGTGTTCCGCGACAGCACGACGGGCCATCTGGCGATGATCCCGCTTGGCGACCTGAAAAAGCTGTTTCCGCTCAAAGCTGGCGCGAAGAGCACGACGCAGTTCGTCGAGCTGTCGCCGAAGAAGCAGCCGAAAGGCACAAAGACGCTGGAACTGGCGGTGAAGGGCAAGGAGACGTTCAGCCTCGGCGGCTGCAAATACAATGTGCTGGCGGTCAAGGAGACGATCAAGAACCAGGCCGGCGAGACGCTGGACACGTTCACCGCGCTCTACGCGCCGGATCTCGGCGCATCGCTGGCCCGGCGCTATGACGAGGGAACGAATTCGGAGAGCGTGGTCGGCTACGAGACGATCAAGCCGCTGCCGCAGTAGCGCCTGACGGCCGGAAGCGCTGGCGGGCCGACATCAAAGGGTTCTCGGTCGCGGCAGCACCCTGCGGCGCCGCCTCGCTGCCAATCCGTTCTGTGAGGACGGGGCGCCCTGCTCCAACCCCGCCAGGCAATCCCGCAGCAGACCCGCATCCTGCGCCGTCTTGGCCATCGACATGGCGCCCGAATAGGCGGCGACCGCCAGCGCGGCATAGCGCTCGGGGTCCGTGCCCTCGTCCCGGCCTACTTGCCGGTCGACCCGCAGCTTATCGGCGATCGCCAGCCGCCAGCCGGCAAAAATGCCGGCCAGCGCGATGCGGAAGTCCGGGTCGGCGAGCGACAGTTCATGCGCGAGGTTGTTGAGCGGACAGCCGCGCACAAAACCTTGCCGTTCCAGTTCCGCCGCCACCGCCTCGAACACGGCGCGGACGCCTTCGCGCGCCGAGGATGCGGCGCGCACCGGCGCGATCCAGGTCTGATCGACGGCGGCGGCCACCCGCTCCTCGATCACCGCCAGCGCCAGCGCCTTCTTGGTCGGGAAATGGTGATGCAGCGCGCCGCCGGTGACGCCCGCCGCCGCCATCAGGTCGCCGAGACTGGAGGCATGATAGCCCCGCGCCTGGAAGGATTCCTCCGCCACATCGAGCACGCGCCGGCGCATGCCTTCCGGGTCGTTGGTGCGTTTTTGGCGCATCGCCATCTCCTCCATCTTCCCTTGGGAGAGAAGGTGCCTGAACCAAGTGAAGGCGGATGAAGTATTCCAGCCTGGCAAGGACGGCGATCCGTCCGGCACCCTCATCCGTCTTGGCGCTGCGCGCCAATCCACCTCTCCCCGCAGAGGGAGAAGGAAGAGAGAAATAGCAGATTGACAAAACAGGACAACCGGTCTGTTTTACAAAACAGGACGATCACCCTGTTTTGGAGTCGACAATGGACCTTGCTCGAAACGAAACCTCTGCACGCCTTGCGTCACCGATCGTGGAACTGAGGCAGTACACGCTGAATCCCGGACGGCGCGAAAAGCTGATCGACCTCTTCGAGCGCGCGTTCATCGAAAGCCAGGAGGCGGCGGGCATGACCATCATCGGCCAGTTCCACGACCTCGACCGTCCGGACATGTTCGTGTGGATGCGCGGCTTCGCGGACATGGCGGCGCGAAAGGAGGCGCTGACGGCCTTCTATGGCGGCCCGGTGTGGGCCGCGCACAAGGAGGCCGCCAATGCGACGATGATCGATTCCGACGACGTGCTGCTGCTGAAGCCGGCATGGCCGGGCGCCGGGTTCGACCTGTCGAGGGTGCGACGGCCAGCTTGCGACGGGGTCGAAAACCGAAGCGATAAGAGGTGCTTGCCTGGCATTGTTGAGATTCAGATTCATCATTTGCATCCGGGCGCCGAAGCCGACTACGCCGAGCGTTTCGAAACGGATGCCGCCCCGCTGCTCGCGGCGAACGGCGTGCGCCTGCTTGGCGCCTTCATCAGCGAGCATGCGGAAAACAGCTTCCCGCGCCTGCCGGTGCGATCGGGCGAAAACGTCTTTCTCGGCGTCAGCGGCTTCGACGACGAAGACGCGCGCCGGCGGTCGCAAACCGCCCTCGCCGCCTTGCCGGCATGGCAGGCGCTTCTCGGCAAGCAGCGGACAGACCAAACCAGGCCGACGGAAACATTGCGGCTCTCGCCGACATCGCGATCGCTACTCGGCTAGCCTTGCGGTAATCGCTCCATTCCGGGGGCAGGTGCCGCCCAACTCGATGGCGAGCGCGGCAAGCCTGGCCTGGACGGGCGGACGACGCTTGCTCCAACCGGTTGCCTGTTCCAGCGCGTAGGAAATTCCAAGCAGCCTATGGTCCTCGTTGGGCCGACCGGCAAGCTGAATGCCGATCGGCAGGCCGCCTTCGGACAGGAAAAGCGGGAGGCTGGCGGCAGGTTGTCCGGTCACGTTGAAGATTTCCGTGAACGGCGCGAAGCCGTAGGCCCGATCCACCCATGCTGCATAATCGAACGCGGCGTCATCGCCACGGACAGCGCCAATCAGGCGCGGCAAGTCGGCTGTCGCCGGCGTCATGATCAGGTCGAACCCGTCGAACGTCCTTGCCATCGCCAGCGATGCCCGATGCTGTCGGGCCTGCGCCTTCAAATAGTCGGCGGCCGAGGAGCGGCGGAAACGGTCCAGCGCATGCAAGCTCAGCGCTTCGATTTCGCCGGGCAGTGGCATGCGGCCGATATCGTTGGCCCGCTCGTCGACGAGCAACGCGACCTCCGACATCCAGAAAATGCTCCATTCGGCGCCGCCATCGGCCTCCGGCGGAAAGCGGGCCTCAATCACCTCGTGCCCCATCTCTTCCAGCAGCGCCATGGCTTGCCGGAACTTCTCCTCGATCTCCGCCGCCACCGGCGCGCCATCCGGCCGATGCGCCACGCAGGCAATGCGCATGCGCTCGGGCGGCGACGACAGCCAATCCAGATAAGAGGGCACCGTTCTCGACACGAAGCATGGCGCGCCCGGTTCGGGGCCGACAGTGATGTCGAGCATTGCGGCAGTGTCACGAACGGTTCGGGAAAGAACGTTCTCGACGAAAAGTCCGGCGCCGACCTGATCGCGATAGGGGCCGACGGGATTGAGGCCTCGCGACGGCTTCATGCCGAACACGCCGCAACAGGCCGCCGGCACCCGGATCGAGCCGCCGATGTCGGAACCGTGGGCAACCGGCACCATGCCGCTTGCCACCGCGGCCGCCGCGCCGCCGCTCGAACCGCCCGCCGTCACCGACAGGTCCCACGGGTTCAAGGTCGGGCCGTGAACAACGGGCTCGGTGACGAAGTCATTGGCGAATTCCGGCGTGTTGGTCTTGCCGAGCAAGGTCAAGCCGGCGGTCCGCCAGCGCCAGACGATTTCGCTGTCGGGTTTCGGCGCGGCATCCCTGAAATAGAGTGACGCGTGGGTGGTCGGCCACTCCCGCACATGGACGCCGGTGTCCTTGACCAGGAACGGGACACCGGCCAGCGCGGCCTTCGCATCGCAGTTCGCAGCGGCGGCAAGCGCGCGCTCCGCATCGATCAGCGTCACCGCGTTGATCGCCGGGTTGAGCAATTCGATCGCTTCGATCGCGGCTTCGGCGATTTCGACGGGGGACAGTTCGCCGGAGCGGACGTGGCCGGCCAGGGCGACGGCGTCCGATGCCATGTATTGCGCCAGGTTCATGAGCGCCCTCGCCTCGAAACGGCTCCGCCCATGCGGCTTTGCCCGTTTTCGGTCCGCGTCTGGACGTAATCGGAGATGGCGGCCGCGACCAGCGCCGGATCTTCCCAGTGCGGATTGTGCCCGCAATGGGGCGCGTCCATGAGCTTCGCGGCGGGAATTTCCTCAGCCAGCCGTCGCTGATGGGTTGCGTCGAAGATCGGATCGCGCCCGCCGCCGATGACAAGTGCCGCGACACGTAAGTTGCGGGCGGCGGCGGTGAGGTCCGTTGCGCGTATTTCGTCCAGGATCGCGCGCCAGCGTGACGCCGGCATCGCCGACGCCTCCTTGGCGGCGGCGGCGAGAAAAGCCTGCGGCACGCCGGGCTGACAGGCATGCCACCAGGCATAAAACGGGTCCGCCGGCGATATCGGATCGCGCAATTCCCGCACGCCTGCAGCCATTGGATGGTCCACTGCCAGATCGGGCTTCAGAGTGCCGGCCAGAAGCACCAGCCCGTCGATGAGTTCCGGCTGCCGTGCAGCCAGCTCGAGCGCGATCATGGCGCCCAGCGAATGGCCGATCACAACCGGCCGCTCCAGCCGCAAGCTGTGGACCAACCCCGCGAGATCGCTGGCGAAGTCGCCGATGCCATAGCCTCTTCCTGCCAGCGAGGCGCCATGGCCGCGCAGGTCGGGAATGATCAATCGGCGGCCGGCAAGGTGCGGCGCCAGAAGCGAGAAGCTGCGGCTGGTGTCGGTGAAGCCGTGCACCAACAGCAGCGCCGGTTCCGATCCGGCGAACTCGACATAGGCCATTTCGAGGCCGTCGAGGTCGATGACCCGCTTGCGGCTGGCCCAGGCTTCCTGTTCCGGCCAAGGGGCGAGCGCCGCAGGGCTCACAGGCCGAGCTTTTCCTTGACGGCGGCAAGACCAGGCTTGCCCTCGAAGGTGGTCACGCCGGCGAGCCAGGCGTCGAGGCGATCCTTGTTGAGCGTGATCGCCTTCAGTCCAGCCTCTTCGGGCTTCATGCCGTCATTGATCAGATAGCCCATGCCGACATTCTCGAAATCGACATCGAAGGCGAGATTCTTCAACAGCTGCGCGACATTCGGACATTGCTGGAGGTAGCCCTTGCGGACCTGCGTCGTCACCGTCGCTGCGCCGAAGTTGGGCCCATAGAACTTGTCGCCGCCGGTCAGATACTTGAAGTCGTACATGGTGTTCATCGGATGCGGCGCCCAGCCCTGGAAGACGATGAACTGCTTTTCCTTGATCTCGTAGCCGACCTCCGAAAGCATGCCGGCTTCGCTCGACTCCACGACCTGCCAGCCGCCGAGGTCCAGCGACGGGTCGGCTATGGCGTCCATCATCAACTGGTTGGATCCGGGCTCGATGCCGTACATCTTCTTACCGAACTTGTCGGCGAACTTGTGCAGGTCCGAGAAGTCCTTGACACCGGCCTCCCAGACATAGGTGGGCACCGCGAAGGTGTATTTGGCGCCCTCGAGATTGACGCGCACATTCTCGACCGAACCATCCTTCTTGTAAGGCTCGTAATAGGTGACCATCGCGGGATCCCAGTAGCCCAGGAACAGGTCGAGATCGTTGTTCTTCATGCCCTCGTAGATGACGTTGATGCCGAGCACCTGGCTCTGCGGCTGATAGCCGAGCGCTTGAAGCAGGACGTTGGCGATCCCCGTGGTGAAGGCGAGATCGTTCCAGCCGGGTTCGGCCATGCGAACAGCGCTGCATTCCTTGGACTCGGCCGCAAGGCCCGGTTGCGTCGAGAGCGCCAGCACGCAGAGCGCGGCGCCTGCCCCTATCAAGCGATGCATTTCGGTTCTCCTCATTCGCGATTTGTTGACCACTTGGCTTGTATATTGTCCCACTGGTCAATTCTTGATCTCGGTGGACGAAAATGTCAACCTCGATTCTCGATGCACGGAATTCGCCCTTGAAACTCAAGCGTCTCAGCGACATACGCCGCACGGAGCTGCGGCAGGCGGCCTTTGCCGTGCTTCAACGCGAAGGCATTGCCGGCGCCACAATCGAGAAGGTCGCCGCGCAGGCAGGCGCCTCGAAGGGCATCGTGCTGCACTATTTCAGCAGCAAGCAGGAACTCTTCGAGCATGCGATGCGCGAATCGAACCTCGTCCTGCGCAAGGCCGTGGTGGCGCGGCTGCGGCACGCGCAGACGCCGATGCAGCGGGTGGATGCCATCATCGACGGCAATTTCGAACCGCACCTGTTCCAGCCATCGCTCTGCTATGCCTGGCTGTCGCTCTGCGCCGAGGTGCCGCGCGACGCGAAGCTGGCGCGAATCCAGAAGGTGCTGCATGCGCGCATGCGCTCCAATCTCTTGTCCGGTCTCAGCGCCCTTGCCTTGCCTGAGGACGCCGAGGAGATCGCGCTTGGCGTCACGGCGCTGATCGACGGGCTATGGCTGCGGCTCGGCCTGCAGCCTGGAAGCGTGTCGCGCGAACAGGCGATCCGACAGGTGAAGAGCTATGTCGCGGCGAGGCTGGCCATGCGGGAGCCTGTCCCGGCCGGCGGTTAAGCGCAGACTGCCTCCGCCAGCCGAAGTTCATACTGTACGATAGGCCTTCGGCTTGACCGCGCTTGCCCGTCAGCGCTGCACTCGTCGCGCAATGACGGAGGATCCCATGCGACTTCACGGCAAGCGGGCGCTGGTGACGGGCGGATCGGACGGGATCGGCCTGGCGATAGCGGAGGCCTTTTTGCGCGAAGGCGCCGATGTGCTGATCGTCGGCCGCGATGCCGGCAAGCTGGCGACGGCGCGCGACGCGCTGGCAAGCGAGGCGAAGGGTGGCGCGGCGGTCGAAACGCTATCGGCCGATCTCGCGACCGGCGCCGGCATCGATGCGACGGTTGCCCGGGTGAAAGCATCCGGCCAACTGCTTGATATTCTCGTCAACAATGCCGGCGTCGCCTATCTCGTGTCGTTCGAGACGGTCAGCGAGGCGCAGTTCCAGCATTCCTTCGCGCTCAACGTGACGGCGGCGTTCTTCCTGACGCAGCGGCTGTTGCCGCATTTCGGCGCCGGTGCCTCGATCATCAACATCTCCTCCTACTTCGCCAACAAGATGATCCCGAACCGGCCGTCGAGCCTCTATTCGCTCTCCAAGGG
>NZ_RZOF01000093.1:0-18564 GCF_003998955.1 Mesorhizobium sp. M4B.F.Ca.ET.017.02.2.1
ATCCCAAGCCTGGAGACCGGTTCCAGTCCGGGACGCCGGAAACCATCGTACCGGACGTCTGGGTAATGCCCAAGTCCGAAGGTGGATGGCGGGTGGAGCTTGATCCGGCCACGCTGCCCAAAGTGTTGATCAACCACACCTATGTCGCCGAAATCTCGCAGCTGACCAATCAAAATCCGGAAGGCAAAGCGTTTCTCGACCATTGCCAGGAAAAAGGGAACTGGCTGATCAGCTGTCTCGAGCAGCGCGCTAAGACGATCCTTAAGGTTGCGACCGAAATCGTGCGCCAGCAGGATGCCTTTTTTACACACGGCGTCGCCCATCTGCGGCCTCTCTGTCTCAAAAATGTCGCTGACGGGATCAAAATGCACCAGTCGACGGTAAGCCGGGTGGCTTCGAACAGGTACATGTTAACTCCGCGCGGGGTGTTCGAGCTGAAGTATTTTTTCACAGCGACAATCGCATCCTGCGAGGGCGGCGACGCGCACTCCGCCAAATCTGTCCGCCATCGGATCAAGGCAATCATCGCCGAAGAATCGCTCGACAAGGTACTTTCCGACGAAGACATCGTTGCTCAGCTCAAGCAGACCGGCATCAATGTCGCTCGCCGTACCGTCACCAAATATCGCGAGGCGATGAACATCCCTTCCTCCATACTACGGCGCCGTGATAAGCGGTTGTCCGCAGCTGCGATCAAGCGAAGTGACTAACCGGCATTCCTGGTCGGCGAGAGGCGACTCTCAACTTCCTCCGGGCCGAAGCAGCTTTCGAAGTCATGGCATTCCCGACAACTGGGTGCAGTGCATGACGAAAAGCCTTCGGCCTCACACAGCTTGCGGTAAAAGTACTTTTTCCATTTCATGTTTTCTGTGTTGCCTGCCGCCAGCGCGGGAAAATGTCTGGCAAGCAGGCGGCTGAGCTCAGCGCGATTTGAGAGGCCAAGATCCCGCCAAAGATGGTCCGTGCGCATCGCACGCCGGGCGATGATCTTGGCCAAGCGGGCGCTCGCCGGGTCGCCCGGCGCAGCATGCGCTAGCAGCAGCCGGCGCAGCAGCTCCTCTTCCAGTTCCGGCTCGGGCTCGCTCAACTCCTCCAAAGCGAATACGCTGCTGGAGGTAGACGGGAAAGTTGCGGCCAAGACATCACGCAATTCGACAGACGAAAGGCCTGTCCCCTCCGTCGCCAACACCTCGCCCGCCTGGACCTCCTCAAGCGAACGCGAAAGCACGCAGGGCAGCACATGCTGATCGAAGCTCCTCCCTAGCTCGGACCCACGCCATTGCGCGCGTGGATAGGCAGCCATCATCGTAACGGCCGGCTTCAGCTTCCGGCATGACAAAGCGCCTTGTTGACCGCAGGGATGATCTTGTCGCCCCAGAGCTCGATCTGGCGCAGCATCGTCTTTTGGTCGAAGTCGCCCAATTGAGTCTGAACTGCGATCTGGTCCGGTTTCAAGACATCGATCTCTTCCAGCAGGCGATCAATCACGCGATTTACGCTGCCAATCGGCAAATTTTTGCGCATGGTCTCGAAGGACAGATCCTGCTGGGTCGGTGTCTCCTGCAGCAGGTAGCCATCGTGGCTCTGTTGGCGGCGCTGATGCAGGGCTTCAGAAAGCCGGCGCTGGAAGCGGGCATTGTCGAGATAGCTGTTGATCTCCAACTCGTCGTGGCTGGCATAGCAGCAGCGCAGCAGCGATATCTTGACGTCGGTGACGTTCTTTTCCTCGGATGCCGCCGCCCTCTCGACTGATTCACGCAGTGTGGTCAAAGTCTCTAAGCCGTCGTGGAAGGCTGTGACAAAAAAATTGTGCCCCTCGCGGTAGGCCCGAGCCATCCGTGCGGCTCCGCCAGCGATCCAGATAGGCGGCGTCGGCTGCTGGACTGTGCGGACCGAAATCGCTGTTGGGGGGATCTTCTCATACTGGCCGTCGTGTTCGAAGACGTTTTGGTTGAGGCCCTTGAGAATGATGTCCAGGTATTCCGAAAAGACGGCCGGCGCCTCATCGATGTCCACGCCGAACCGTTCGAACTCGAACTGCTGGTATCCCAAGCCTACGCCGAGCTCGAGACGGCCGTTCGCAACGATGTCGGCGAAGCCGATCTCGGACAGCAGGCGCTGCGGTTGGTAAAGCGGCAGCACGCAGACGGCAGTGCCCAGGCGAATCGTGCTTGTCAAGCCGGCGCAGTGCGCCACCATCATCAGCGGGGATGGTATGAGGCTGTAATTGTTGAAGTGGTGCTCAGCAAACCACGCGGTGTTGAACCCAGCCTGCTCCGAAGCGACGGCCTGTTCGATGGAGTTGCGGATGACGCTTTCTGAGGATTGGTGATAGCCACGCTGGGCGGCCAGAATGAAAGTGGCAAATTCCATGATTTCTCCTCGTTATAGACACGTCAGCCGACCGGGAATGTGCTCGGCATGCGCATGCTTGGATCTCAAGCACCTCGGGTGCGTCGTGGAGCCGAGGCTTCATAATGCTCGGCCGGTCGCCCTGCGAATGCCTGGCAATTAACCTGCGGCCTCCGCAAAACATTCGTCATAGAGTTCGCTGGCGTTTCCCGCATCACCGAACGAGGTCCAGCCGCCGTCCACGTAGAGGATCGAGCCGTTGATGTATGAGGCGTCAGACGAAGCAAGGAAGAACGATGCATCTGCGACGTCTTCTGGCCGTCCCATCCTGCCCATGGGGATGCGTCGTCCGATTGCTGCCAGGTCGATGCGGCCGGCTTTGGCCAACTGAGCAAGTGCGGGCGTGCGGATGTGGCCAGGAGCGACGGTGGCTGTCCGAATTCCGACCGGGCCGAGTTCGGCCGCCATGCAACGGGTCAGCATATCCATCCCCGCCTTGGAGGCGCCGTAGGCATGGCGCGGCGCGAACGGCAGAAAGCTGTCGATCGACCCGAGATTGAGGATCACGCCGCCCGGGCGCATAGCCTTGATCGCTTCGCGCGCGCAGGTGAAGGCGCCGGTAAGGTTGACATCCAGGACGTGTTCGAGCTGTTTCGACAGTTGCTCGATCGCAGGCACAATCCTGTCGGCGGTATCAGCACTATTGACCAGAACATCGATATACCCGAAGCGTCGCCTCAGCTCTTCGAACATCGACACCACATCGCTCTCGACGGCCACGTCCAGCGATTTCGCCAGATGCTTGCCGGGGAGCGATGTAGCCAGCTCTGCCGCTGCAGTGCCATCTTTATCAGCAATCACGACGGTGTCGCCGTTCGCGGCAAAGCGGCGAGCGACGGCCGCGCCAATGCTTTTTGCGCCACCGGTGACGAGCACGATTCGCGCATCTGTGCATTCGGCCGGACAGGAGAGCTCGGCTTGGAGCGCACTATCCACCGGCGGGTGAGCATCCCCCGGCTGGTTGAATGACATCCAGCCTCCGTCGACTGCCAGCACCGAGCCGGTGATGTAGCGCGCCTGCGTGCTGCTCAGAAAACGCACGACCCTGGCGATCTCGTCGGGGCGAGCCAAGCGCCCCATCGGCACGCGGCGGCGTATCGCCGCGAGGTCCATTTTGCCAGCGCGTGCCAGTTCTGTGACCATTGGGGTGCGGACGGAGCCCGGCGCCACCGCCGTGACGCGGATTCCTCGCATAGCCCACTCGCACGCAAGGGACTTTGTCAACGAGATCACGCCAGCTTTCGAGGCTGCGTAGGCGTTGCGCCTGGGATTGCCGACCACGCCCGCCATCGAAGCCACATTGACGATCGCACCGCCCGGCCTCATGCGCCGCGCCGCTTCCCGGGCCATAACGAATGGCCCAATAAGGTTCACTGTCACGCCGCGTCGGAAGGTATCGACAGCGGTGTCGATGATCCTATCCATCGTGGGTCCAACCGCCGCATTGTTGATGAGGACATCGATTTGCGCGAACCGTGCTTCGACCTGGCCGAAAAGTGAGAGCATGTCCTTCTCTCGCGACACATCGCACTCCAGACCGACGTGCGGCGACCCGAGATCCCGAGCCAGTTCAACCACACCACTGCCCGGAAGGTCCACCGCAACTACAGTGTCTCCGTCCGCGGCAAGGATATCGACCAGGGCACGGCCGATCCCGCCCGCGGCGCCTGTGATGATTACGGTGCGTGCTGCCAGTTTCACGAGAGCTTCTCCACGATGACCGCTTGTGATCTCAGCCCATCGACCTTGGGCGGAATGAAGGGTCGAGCCAAATCGTTGCAGTGACCGCCAGTTGCGGCCCCACACAGATCTCAATCCCGCAAGGCGCTCATCCTCCATTTCTACCCACTTATGCAGCTCCCAGTTGGGGACCCTCGACGCCATCTTGGTCGGTGGGGATGTGACGCTTGAGCAGCTGGTAGATGGGATCGTCTGGATGTGGTGCTCCAATCGGCTGTCGCCGGCCGAACCTATCTGCCTCAAGAATCGCTGGCGGGATTTGCTCCTCAACCCAATCGTAGACGACTGTCCGTTCCGCAATTCGCCACTCGTCCTGCCTCTTCTGAAACAGATCGCAGTAACGGCCGCAAAGCAGCGTCTGACGTATTTCTTGGTCTGTATCCGGTCCGCGTTGCAGCGCGGTGAAATAGCTCTCGACCGCGGCCTCTGCTGAACTGATGAAGTCGATCAGGCTGTTCGTGATTTGATGGATGTTACGCTGCCCCGGCAGACCGAGAGCAAATTGGATGAAGTCCTCTGCCGGTCCGCAATAGGGACCGTGCCTGTCATACGCTTCGGGCCAGTATGCGCTACGCAGCGCCGCCTCATCGGCGCGGTCTATCCCGCGGCAGTACCGATACAGGCAGTTGCGGATCGCCTCTCGGTCACGCAGTTCGGTAATTTTCGCGTGGTCGACAGGTTCTGTCGCGAATTGTATGATTGTTTTGTCCTTCCCGACGCCAGTCTGCACTTTGCGTGTGTCTCTCTCTACAATTGAGTTAGCGGGGGGCTCGTCAACTTCCAGAGCTTGTTCGGGGCAGGCTCTTACCCCTTGTGAGGCAAGCAGTTGCTCCCCATCGGCAACATCAATATCACCGGGCAAGATGTAGCCGTCGTCATCAAGCTTGAAGACTCTCGGCGCCCGCGCCAAGCAGCGCGCATGACCCTGGCATCTGGCTTTGTGTACGATGACACGCATAGCGAACTCCAATGTCGTTGGCGGAAACTTCAGGACCAGTCCAGGATCAGATTCTCGATCCCGAACACATGGCCGCCGAAGGTGATGGGTTCAGTCCCTGTCTTGATCCGAAAGGCTGGGATGCGCGCCAGCCACTCCTCCAGGCCAATGACAATCTCCCGCCGGGCAAGGTGTGAGCCAAGACAACGATGGGGACCATAGCCAAAGGCAGCGTGCCGGTTGTCCTCGCGCGCCAGATCGATCTCATTCGGGTATTCGAATTCCGCCGGGTCACGATTGGCAATCATCGTGGCACAGGAAACATAGTCTCCCTTGCGGATCGGCGCGCCTTTGAAGTCGACATCCTTCGTTGCCACTCGGATCATCTGAATGGTCGAATAGGCGCGCAGCAATTCTTCCGCGGCGACGGCAATCCGGTCCGGTTCGCTTCGTAGCAATTCCTGATCTTTGGGGTTGCGCGCGAGATGGGCCAAGTCGAAGCATATGGCTGCTGAGACCGTGTCGAGCCCCGCGACGAACACAAGCACGCCGATGCCACGGACTTCTTCGTCACTGAGCAGACGGCCCTCGACCTTTGCCTTCACGATGAAGGTCATGAAATCATCGACCGGCTCCTTGCGGCGCTCGGTGGCAAGTTCGTCGATGAAGGCCACGATCGTCCGGGCTGCGGGTGGTCGTTGCTCCTTATCGCCGTGGAGCAGATCTCTAGCCCAGCCGACAAATGTTTCTAGTCCGTCGTCCGAAAGCCCAATAAAGCGAAGGAAGATATTGACCGCGAACGGAACTGCAAAATCCTTCATGATGTCGCAGCTCGTGCCTGATGCGGCGATCCTGTCGATCAGCTTGATCGCTCGTTCCCGGACAGCCGGCTCCAATGCCATTACCCGCTTTGGCGAAAGCAGCGGATTGAGCAGTGAGCGAAAAACACCGTGGAATGGCGGATCGAGCTCAAGCGGGATCATCGGCCAGCTCTCGCCGAGCACAGAGGCGAAGATGCTGCGATGGCTGGAAAACGTTTCGGTGTCCTGCAGCACCCGGCGCTGGTCGCTCGCGCGAGTGATGACCCAGGTACCCCGACCGTCGCGCGTGTTGCTGGTTGAATAAAAGATCGGAGGCCCGGCATGAACGCAAGCAACCGCTGCATGCGGATCCCCGTTGGCCGTCGGCAACATGCCGGGCGACGTAAACAGGCTGAAGTCCCTCACCATTTCGGGCGGGACATGATCTGGAACCGGCCGCGATTTAACCGCGCCAGAATCGAGAGACCGTTCATGAGATGCTGTCGGCATTTGCATGCAATCGTTGGTGCAAGCTCCGTGCCGAATTCGTCTTTCGATAATCCTTGCCGTTTGCTGGGCAACAGGTGGCGCCTGTGCTGACTTACTGGTCGGGATTGCAACATTCTTGTCCAGCGTCGGACACAGAATGTAGAAAGCTAGACACCGACTTGGAGCAACTCAATTGGTGGGATCGCTAGCCGATCATGTGCCCGGGGAGCATCCAGTTCGAAAGGTTGCGCTAAGCGGTTTGGTGACTTGGCCGAGGTCACCCAGGTGGAAATGACCAACACTTGTTCGTGAGCCTAGTGGCGCTCCCCTCGATGATGTCTGGCGGGGTGGTTAGCCGCCTCCGTGGGACAAGGTCAGTCTACAAGAATGGGCTATAGCCTCTCCTCGCCTGCCTCATTGGCCCTCCTTCAGAGCCGGCCACACGAGCTTTCGTCTTTCAGCACGGCGTTTTCTCGCCAGCTACCAGAGCCACACCGATGCCGTTAATGAGCGTCCAGTCGAGGGGTTGTGTGGCCCTGTCCATCTTGCCCAGCACCTTGGCTTCGCATTTGCCGGTGCGGCGGAAAGCCTTCAAGACGCAGTTCTTGACCTTCTCCAGATCAGCCTCGGACGGATATCGGCAAGGGTTCAGCTCGTCCTTTTGAACTTGCGCATCTTCGTGTTGGCGAACCCCAGGCCGCCCGACATATTTGCGGCCTATCCGGCACCTCAACTTCGAACAACCTTGCGGCAAGCTCTTGGGATAGCCCACGCTCGTGCCTCCACCACCCGCTCAGCAGAGCCAGATTTGTCGTTGATGGCACGGTACTTGCGCAGTCATTCGCAGACGCGTCACGGACCGAGAGTGTCGTCCCATGAATTCAATCACCAAAAAGGCCGCCCGACGTTGCTGGGACCGCCTGCAATTACCTTATCCCAGAATTGGGAGCAACGGCTTCAAAAGGGATAACTCATCACCTCAATTCTGTCGATCGCGCGGCCATCGAACCGCAGCCATCGATCAGACTTCCGCCTCGTTGCACTCATTGCGACCGCCTTGGTGCTTGCGACGACCGCTCAATTCTGGCTGCCAGGATAACCGCATATGGCGACGGAACTTCCTGCTTCAAAGCAATATAGAGATCGTCGATCATCCCCCCATCAAGGCCTCGATCGAGGACACCGCGTTCGGCTTGCTTGGTTCGCAGTGAACAGGCCGCACTTCGACGGATGCGATCGATGCGACCGCGCCGAGAACTCTCCCGCATTGTCGACGGTTGTGTCCGTCGGCCCTCCGATGAGGCCTCGGATGCGTGGGCGCCGAGGCCTCGACTGAGGCCGACTGGCCGCCGCCGGAAGGTCTAGCGGCTTTGATCCCCGGCGATATAGCCACCCCTGCTGCAACAGCTCCTAGCTGGAGAACTCATTCATGACCGAATCGGCGACAGATTTAGTGGACGCGGCTCTGTTCGACCGAGATCGGCTTGACCCAGAAAGTCCCTATCAACGGTCTGGCCCCGCATGGGGTGCGATCATTTCGCTTTCCTTCGGCACCTTCGGGCTTGTGACGGCAGAGTTTCTGCCCGCCAGCGTTCTGACACCGCTCGCGCATGATCTCGGTATCAGCACGGGCACGGCTGGACAGGCGCTAACAGCGACCGCAATCGTCGCGGCGATCTCGGCACCGACAATGGCCATCGTGACAAAGCGTCTGGACCGCAGGGTCGTCATCTGGGCGATGACGCTGCTGCTGATCCTGTCGAACGTTCTGGCGGAGGTTGCGGGGTCGCTGCCGGTGTTGCTGGCGGCACGCGTCGTCCTCGGCATATCGCTCGGTGGTTTTTGGTCAATTTCGGCAGCGTTGGCAATGCGGCTGGTTCCAAGTCACCTCATGCCGCGCGCCATGTCGATCATCCTCACCGGCGTTTCTGTCGCCTCCGTCTGCGCGGCTCCAATCGGCGCTTATGTCGGTGACATTTGGGGATGGCGAGCCTCGTTCAAGGTCGCCGCAATCGTGAGTGCCGTTGCGCTGCTCGTGCAACTCGTAACCATTCCGCCACTGCCTCCGATCGAAGTGCGCAGATTCCGCAGTCCGCTGGATGTCGCGAAGAATCCGACGATGAAGGTTGCGGTCCTAGTCGTGCTATTGGTCGCTTCCGGCCATTTTGCCAGCTTCGCCTACATCCGCGACTTTCTCGAGAGCGTTCCTCCGCTCGACAAGAAGTCGATCCCGCTCGTGTTCCTTGCTTCTGGCACGGCCGGCGTCTTCGGCAATTTAGCGGGCGCATTCCTCACCAAACACAGTCTCAAGGCAGTCGCGGCCCTGCCGCCCCTGCTCATTGCCGTAGCCGCTGTCTCGCTCCTGACTATGGGAGCATCGGCCTTGACCTCGGCAATTGCAGTTGCCGTATGGGGCTTTGCTTTTGGCGCGGTCCCGGTCGGATTGCAGACCTGGATGGTGCTGCGCGCCGCTCCGAAACAGGCCGAGAGCGCTGGTGTACTGATGGTCATAGCCTTCCAAGTGGCGATCGCAGCCGGCACAACTTTCGGTGGCCTATTGGTGGATCACACGGGCATTGCCAGTGTCTTTCTCTACAGCGCGGTTGCCACGTTCCTCGCTGTCTTGACAGTATTTCTGCTCGGCCCGAACCGCAACAGCTGACCGCCTGGTGGGGAGTGACGACGGTCGGTGGCGTTAACGCTATTGTCACCTCTGAGCTCGGCCAAAGGCCGCGGCTTCGTCGTAACCATGCCTTCGATGGGGCAGCGCCAAATTGCTACCTGCTCATCGCGTTATGACAATACAGCGCGCTTATTGCGTCATCGTGTTCCCGATCTCGGCTTCAATGCCCGGCTACTCGCTGCGGAGGCAGATGGGCGCCGGCGTCCCACCGACAACGATCGGTCTTTCTCATGTAGCTGTTCTCATGTAGCTGTCGGGGAAACGCGGCAGGTTTTCCGCCAGAACCCGCCAGTCGTCGCGCTCGCGTTCGCCTTCCTTGCGCGCACCGAACAACTGGATGATCATCTTGCCGTCGGACCCATATGCTTCGAGCGAGGTGACGTGACTGTCATTGGTCGGCTTGCGCACGGCCCAAACCTCACGGATTTGGTGGCTCCTGAGATGCAGCCGGAAGGTTTCGTCCAGCACATAGATGCACGGCCCGATCTGCTTGACCGACTTGATTAAGCCGGAATGGGTCTGGATAGAGCCTCGGTTGCCGACGAAGCACATGATCGGCAATTCGTCTTCGGCCGCACGCTGGAGCACGGCGCCAACTGCAGCATTGTCGAGCAGCCAAGCGTAATCCTGGCCTACCATGCGCAAAGCCTGGCAGCGGCTGAGCTTGAGCGTCTTCAGAAGGTTGACGTCAGTCAGCCGGCTCCAGTGCTCGCGTAGGTCGTCCACCGTGCCGGCCCGGTCCGCAGTCCTCGCGCCCAGGTCGGCTACTCTCGCCTTAAGCGACATGGTCGGCTCCTGGTTGGCGGATACGAGCTCGGCCACCAGCTTTCGATAGGCATGAAGGTTGGAGACCGGCCTGAGATGCACCTTATGCACTGCTGCGCCGGCGGCGTCGAAGAATTGCAAACTGCGCTGGATTCCGCCGCGATGGCGCCTTTCAACAGCGAAACCATACCTCCAAGCCTGCGGGAAGACGCGAAGGTCGAATTCGTCACCAAGGACCATGGCGTGATTGTTGCCGGTTATCACTTTGTTGAAGACGCCAATCTTTTCGTGCACGGCACCTTGATTGCGGGTCAGCGCCGTCACTTCGCCCACGAATTCGAGGCCCGTCAGCAGGTGATTGACGCGCGGGTCGATGCGTGCCGCGCCGAAACCGCAATGGGCCGCGACCAGTTCCGCTTCCGAAATGCCCAATTGGGCGGCGAAATCACGCGCGGGAATGCTCGGACAGACTTCCCACGCACGCCGGATTTCGTTGGGCGACCGCTTCTTGCGCTGATCCATGTTTTTAACCCCGCCCCGTTCTTCTTTTGACGATCGGTCGAAAAAAGGGCCTCAGGGGTGTGCACGGCGGACGCGATTGATCGTCAGGCACACGCCAGTCGAATCCTGTCTCCGGGCGGTCAGCGGCCAATCGCCGGTAGAGAGCGATTGTTGGGTGGTCGGCGCCAATCGGCCGATCGAGCATTCGGGTTCCACCGGCGGTGCTGCTTTCCCACACAAGGCGGGTCTGAGGGAGGAGCGACATATTGCTTCCTTCGTTCTTCGATTGCGAGGGCAACCCAAAGGTGAATCGGCCGGCAATTTTGCCGCCGCAACGAAGGCTCTCAAAAGTCGTGCCAGTTGCTCCGCGGCAAGCTCTGAACATCTTTGGCTCTGTTCATTGCTTTACGCGTGAGTGCATCGCGAACTCAGGCGCCCCTCCTGTGACGCGGACGCGACAAACCCGACAGTAAGTGTCGGTTGTCGGACGTCTCCCCAGCAATCGAGCATAGAGACGTCGGGATGTCCTACCGTTTTTACACACGTCTTCCCTTTGGCACGGTTCATGCGAGATGATCCGCGAAAACGTCACGGACCGAGGAGAAATCGAGCCATGATTACGCTCACCGACAACGCTGTTGCCGCCATCAAGGCCGCTCTTTACCGCGCCAGCGAGCCGGCGGAAGGATTTCGCATCATGGTCCATGCCGGCGGCTGCGCCGGCTTCCAATACTCAATGGGCCTGGAGAGCGTCTCACATGAGGGCGATACGATCATCGAGCGAGATGGGCTCAAGGTGTTCATGGATAGAGGCTCCCAACCCCATGCCGCCGGCATGACCGTCGACTTCGTCACAGGGCTCGAAACATCCGGCTTTGTTTTCGATAACCCCAATGCGCAGGAGAAGTGCAGCTGCGGCAAGTCCTGCAAATGATTGCAGGGGAACAGGCTATGTTCGACTATAGCGACGCCAAGGAATACTGCGTCAAACCGGTAACCCCCGGCGCTCTGGAACCAGCCGACACGCACTGTCGGCCCGGAACAATTGCGTTCGGTGATGTGCCAAATCGCGATCATCGATCGTTGCCGTGGGCAAGCAAACAACATTGCCCGAAACAGCTGAATTCCCGGCGGATGCCGCCACC
Source organism: Mesorhizobium sp. M4B.F.Ca.ET.017.02.2.1 (assembly GCF_003998955.1). Lineage (NCBI taxonomy): Bacteria > Pseudomonadati > Pseudomonadota > Alphaproteobacteria > Hyphomicrobiales > Phyllobacteriaceae > Mesorhizobium > Mesorhizobium sp. M4B.F.Ca.ET.017.02.2.1. Next base: position 11,473 of record NZ_RZOF01000093.1, read on the forward strand.
AAATGGCAATGTCGGCAGCGACCGGTCAGCCAAGCCATCGCTCGCCCGGCCGCCCACCTCACCAGATACGATATGCGCCAGAGGTTCAATGGCCCGCCTACCCTTGAATCATTTCAGCAGTTGAAGGATCACTCCCATGAGACCTGTCTATCTCGACAACAACGCAACGACGCGGGTTGATCCTGCAGTCCTTGGAGCGATGTTGCCTTTCTTTACGGAGCAATTTGGCAATCCTTCGTCCATGCACGCCTATGGCGCATCGGTTGCTGAAGCCGTGAGAAAGGCGAGGCGGCAGTTGCAAGCCCTCATCGGCGCGGGATTCGAGGACGAGATCATCTTCACCTCGGGCGGGACTGAAAGCGACAGTACAGCCATCCTTTCGGCGCTCGAGGTAATGCCCGGTCGAACGGAAATAGTGACTTCCGCGGTTGAACATCCGGCCGTTCTGAAGTTGTGCGCGCACCTTGAAAAGACGCGCGGCGTCAAGGTGCACATTATCCCAGTCGATCACCACGGCCGGCTCGACCTGGACGCCTACAGAACCGCCCTCACCCCACAAGTGGCAATCGTCTCGATAATGTGGGCGAACAGTGAGACCGGTACGATCTTTCCCGTGGTTGAGCTTGCCGACCTAGCCAGGGAAGTCGGCGCGCTTTTCCACACTGATGCAGTGCAGGCGGTCGGAAGGTTTCCGATTGAGCTGAAATCGACCGCGATCGACATGCTGTCGCTCTCCGCCCACAAGCTGCATGGTCCAAAGGGGATAGGCGCGCTTTATGTAAGACGTGGCGTGCGCTTCTCCTCCCTGATCAAGGGTGGCCACCAAGAGCGCGACCGGCGTGCAGGCACTGAAAACACACCCGGCATAGTCGGACTGGGCATGGCGGCCGAACTCGCCTTGAAATTCATGGACGAGACAACACGAATAAAATGGTTGCGCGACCGCCTTGAGAACGGGATCATCCAGCGCATCCCAAACGCATCCATCAACGGCGATCCGCAGGAGCGATTGCCAAACACTGCAAACATTGGATTCGAAGGTATCGAAGGCGATGCAATCCCAATTGTCCTCAGCCGGCTGGGAATCGCCTGTTCCGCCGGGTCCGCCTGTGCCTCTGGCTCAATGGAACCGAGCCATGTTCTGATCGCTATGAACGCGGCATGTGGGGCAGTCCGCTTCTCCTTGTCGCGTGACAACGGCGAAGATGACGTAGACCGCGTGCTTGAGGTCCTGCCTGCGATCATCGAGAAACTACGTGCCGTTCCCAGTGCTGGACTGTGCGGGCGAGGTGCAGAACACCTTCATTCCGGCCCGGGCCCGAGCGGCACAATAGCCGACGCCCACTCATGAGCCGTGAGGACTTCCTCAACGTGACGACCCTACGCAATGGAGAGCAGGCAACCCGGGGTCGCCTTCACCACTTCAGAAAAGCTTGAGATCGCCAAGTCTCTTGCCCCAGCCGCCGTGCCAGAGGTCGGCACGCCGTCAGCAATGTCACCAACGCATCGACACCACAATTTCGCGCCGGGAGAATACAATGAACTGCTCCGCTGACAGCCGCCCGATTGATCCCACCGATATCCTGGCGCGACTGAAGGGCCTGTCGGCTGCGGAGGACTTCTTCGCCTGCCTTGGCGTCTCCTACGACCCGAAAGTGATGAATGTCTCGCGGCTCCATATCATGAAGCGCGTGGGCCAATACCTTGCCGAAGAAGATTTCTCCGGTCTGCCTGACCAGGTAATCGCCGCGCGGGTGCGCGCCAAGCTGGAACGCGCCTACGAAGATTTCGCGACTTCCTCGCCGCTCACGCAACGTGTGTTCAAGGTGCTAAGGGACCACGATCCAAACATATGTCCCGCACCTGGCCGCGCCTTCGTCCCGCTCGACTCTGCACTGAAGCGGTTCGGAAAGTAATGAGCCCGACACGGCTGCGACGCGACAATGTCGGGAAGTCGACAAATCCAGTCCTCATGACGCCTCCTCGGACGCAAACGAAGCCACCTTCTGGAATAGAGGCAGGAAGAAGACTTGGCATGAACGATGCAGGCAATGAGGTGAACCGCCAAGCACGCATCCGGACTGGGAGCTTAGAGAAATCGCCAATGCACATCGTAATCTGCATCAAGCAGGTGCCGGATTCGGCCCAGATCCGCGTCCACCCGGTGACGAACACGATCATGCGTCAGGGTGTGCCGACCATCATCAATCCTTACGACCTGTTCGCCCTCGAAGAAGCGCTCAAACTGCGCGACGTTCATGGTGGCGAGGTTACTGTGCTCACAATGGGTCCGCCCATGGCGGAGGACTCGCTGCGAAAGGCGCTCGGTTACGGTGCTGACCGAGCAGTTCTCTTGACGGACCGCTATTTTGCCGGATCCGATACGCTGGCGACCTCCTTTGCTCTTTCGCAAGCAATCGCAAAAATTGGGGAGACTTTCGGCAGGCCAGACATCGTCTTCACCGGCAAGCAGACGATTGACGGCGATACCGCCCAGGTCGGACCAGGCATAGCCAAGCGCCTGAATCTATCGCAACTTACCTACGTCGCGAAGATTGCCTCCATCGATCTCAAAACGCGCGAGATCGAAGTCGCGCGTCGCGCCGAAGGCGGCACCCAGTTGCTGAAGAGCAGACTCCCCTGCCTCATTACCATGCTGGAAGACACCAACGAAATCCGCCGGGGCTCGCTCCAGCAGGCTCTTTGCGCGGCGCGCAGCCAAGTCGTGAAGTGGACTGCAGCCGACGCCGGCATTGACGATCTCACCCGGTGCGGTCTGCGTGGCTCGCCGACAGTCGTCAAGCGTGTTTTCGCCCCCACCGCACGGGCAGAAAGCGCGGCGCAGATCGACACCGCGGAAAAGGGCTTGCAGGACATCGCCGATGAACTCATCGCCGATATCTTAACCCGCCGGCCGGCGCTGGAACATGAGTTGGCCTTCAAGAGCGGCACGTGACGGCCAGGAGCAGAAAATGTCGACCGCAAGCCAAGCTACCCCTCGCCTTGCCCCCGGCCGTGCCGGTGTAAAGAAAGAACTTCCCGACCGTTTCAAAGACTACCGGCACGTGTGGGTCTTCCTCGAGCTCGAACGCGGCAATGTGCATCCTGTATCATTCGAACTGCTGGGTGAAGGCCGCAAATTAGCCGACAAGCTTGAAGTCCAGCTCGCGGGCGTCGTGCTGGGACCGCCGGGCGAGATGGTCGAGGACGCTGTTGCCGAGGCCTTCGCTTACGGGGCGGATCTTGTCTACATCGTCGATGCGCCGCCGCTCGCCGACTACCGCAACGAGCCGTTCGCCAAGGCGCTCACGGATCTGGTCAATACCCATAAACCCGAAATCCTCCTTCTCGGCGCGACCACACTGGGCAGGGATCTTGCGGGCTCGGTAGCGACGACCCTGCAGACGGGGCTCACGGCCGACTGCACCGAACTTGATGTAGATTCCGACGGTTCACTCGCCGCGACCCGTCCGACTTTTGGTGGCTCGTTGTTGTGTACGATCTATACACTAAATTACCGGCCGCAAATGGCGACGGTGCGACCAAGGGTCATGCCTATGCCGCAACGGGTGGATAAGCCGGTCGGGCGTGTCATGCGGCACAAGCTGTCGCTCGTTGAGGACGATATCGTCACCAAAGTCCTCGGCTTCCTACCGGATAACCAGTCGGCAATGGCAAATCTTGCCTATGCGGATGTCGTGGTTGCGGGAGGCCTCGGTCTCGGTGCGGCGGAGAACCTTCAGCTTGTGAAGAATCTTGCCCGAGCGATCGGCGCCGAGCATGGCTGTTCGCGCCCCTTGGTCCAGAAGGGCTGGATGCCGGCTGATCGCCAGATTGGCCAAACTGGCAAGACCATTCGACCGAAGCTTTACATCGCGGCCGGAATTTCCGGCGCCATCCAGCACCGAGTTGGGGTCGAGGGGGCCGATCTCATCGTCGCGATCAACACCGATCCGAACGCGCCGATTTTCGAGTTCGCCCACCTCGGGATCGTCACGGATGCAATCCGCTTCCTGCCCGCACTCACGGAAGCCTTCACCCGGCGGCTGTCGCCGCACAGTCGAGACAAGCTTGCGAGTTGAGGGAGAGGACATGATTGAACAATTCGATGCCATTGTGGTCGGAGCCGGCATGTCCGGAAACGCAGCTGCTTACACTTTGGCAAGCCAGGGGCTGAAGGTACTGCAGTTGGAGCGCGGGGAATATCCGGGCTCTAAGAACGTCCAGGGCGCCATAATGTACGCGAACATGCTGGAGAAGATCATCCCGGACTTCCGGGATGATGCGCCCCTCGAGCGGCACCTGGTCGAACAGCGACTTTGGGTGATGGACAACACATCTCACACCGGAATTCATTACCGGTCGGACGACTTCAATGAGGCGAAACCCAACCGCTACACGATCATCCGCGCCCAGTTCGACAAATGGTTTTCCCGCAAGGTGCGCGAGGCTGGCGCGACGGTCCTGTGTGAGACGACCGCGACGGAACTCGTCCGTGATGGCAATGGCAAGGTGATCGGCGTCCGCACAGACCGGGCTGGCGGAGTGGTCTTCGCGAATGTGGTCGTTCTCGCAGAAGGGGTGTCGGGATTGCTTGGCACTCGCGCAGGCCTGCGCGAGATGCCGAAGCCGGAGACCGTGGCGCTTGCCGTCAAGGAAATGCATTTCTTGCCCGAAGAGGTCATTGACCAGCGGTTCGGTGTCAAGGGCGATGAAGGCTGCGTAATCGAGGCCGTGGGCACGATCTCTCGCGACATGGCCGGGCTCGGCTTCCTTTACACCAACAAGGAGTCGATTTCACTCGGCATCGGCTGCCTGGTCTCGGATTTCGCCGCGATGTTGGAGAGCCCGTCCGCCCTCCTAGACGCGATGAAAAACCATCCTTCGATCCGGCCGCTGATCGCTGGCTCGGAGGTGAAAGAATATGCCGCCCATCTTATCCCCGAAGGTGGTTACAGGGCCATTCCGCAGCTCTTCGGCGACGGTTGGGTCATCGTCGGCGACGCAGCGCAACTGAACAATGCCATTCACCGTGAGGGTTCGAACCTTGCCATGACCTCGGGTCGTGTCGCGGCTGAGGCGATCATCAAAGTCAAAAGCCGCAACGGTCCTATGACCAAAGGGAACCTTGCGCTCTACAAGACGATGCTGGATGAATCCTTTGTGATCAAGGATCTTAAGAAATACAAGGACATGCCAGCCTTACTCCACACCAATTCCAGCAACTTTTTTACCAGCTATCCGCGGTTGATGTCGTATGCCGCTCAGAACTTCATGCGTGTCGACGGCACGCCGAAGATCGAGAAGGAAAGGGCCACCACGGCCGCCTTCATCAACGCGCGCTCGCGCTGGGGGTTGGTCAGCGACGCGGTCCGGCTGGCATTGGCATGGCGCTGAAGAGGGTACAAGATGACGATCGCAGTGACGAAGGTTCGTGTCGAGGACAAGCTTTACCAGAACCGCTACCTGGTCGATTCCGGCCGCCCCCATATCATAGTGCGACCGCACGAGAAGCCAAGCGCGAACTTGCTTGCGTTGACCTACGTCTGTCCAGCGAAATGCTATGAGTTGAATGACAGGGGCCAAGTCGAGATCACCGCCGACGGCTGCATGGAATGCGGCACCTGCCGGATATTGTGCGAGAAAGGCGGCGACATCGAGTGGAACTATCCGCGCGGCGGCTTTGGTGTCCTGTTCAAGTTCGGATGATCAGCCGGGACCGTGCCAAGAGCATGCCGGCAGCGAGCAACTGCGGCACACCATGAGCCTCTCCATCCACTTGCAAAGAGCTAGTGAATATTGGGCGTTCGCAATTCAAATTTCCTCGACTGGTAGGGGTGTCCTCAGGCCACGGCGGCGGCCTGTGCGCCGGACTTACCACCGGTAACGTGGTCGAGCCCCTTTGGGACAACGTTCGGCCATCGTGCCGGATGGCAGCCACAACGGCCGGTGAGCAAATGGAACGGCACAATCCATGACAAAGACGTATGTGCTAGTGCATGGTGCCTGGCATGGCGGATGGTGTTGGCGGGACGTCGCCGCCAATCTTCGCAAGATGGGATGCCACGTGACCACGCCGACCCAGACAGGTGTCGGCGAACGCGCACATTTGCTGTGCAAGGACATCACGCCCGACACATTCGTGACCGACATCGTCAACCACATTGTAACGGAAGAGCTGAGCGATGTGATCCTTGTCGGTCACAGTCTAGGCGGCATCAGCATCACCGGCGCCGCCGACCGGATACCCGACCATATCAGCCATCTCGTTTATCTCGCTCGACGGCGCCATCGTCGAGAGCGGTCAAAGTGTATTCAGCACCATGCCCCCCGACATCGTCGCCGCCCGTCGAAAATTGGTTGCGGAGGAAGGACGGGGTATCTTCATGCCGACTCCGCCGCCAACAGCATTCGGCATTCCCAAGGGACACTCGCTCACGGACTGGGTGCGGCGCCGGATAACACCGCATGCGGCAAGCACCTACGAAAGCAGACTTAAGCTCGAGCCCCCGCTCGGCAACGGCAGGCCCCGAACCTATGTCGTCTGCACTAATCCGCTCCACCCGCCGACGGCGGGAGCGCGAGAATGGGTCGCGAAGCAGGATGGCTGGGCGTGGCAGGAACTCGCCACTGGCCACGACGCAATGATCCTCGCACCGACGGAAGTTGCTCTCCTTCTTAGCGCTGTCGGCTGAGGAACCAAGTAAAGGGTGAGCGGGCGGCCGATTCTCAGGCCGCGGCCTTGAGTTCTGGTGCACGGATGTAGGCCCAACGGGTCGTTCCGGTGGCGCCACCGAAACCACCACCGGAACAAAGGCGGGAGTGGCCTGTCCTGCCGACGTCGCAAGCTTGCGAGCGTTCCGCCGCGGCCGCAGCCCGTAGCGCCGGGCAACCTCCGAGATCACCACGTTCGGCCCCAGGGTCTCGGCGATGACTCCGTCCCTTGTCGTCCATCGACCAATGCCTGCCGACTAACAGCGCCGTTGATCACCTTGAAACGCCGAGGCTGCCGCTCAGGGTCAATCGTAAAGTTCAAGTTCAGACACAAGCCGATCTCCGATCCACCTCAGAATCGGCAGGCCCACAGATCGC